>CAYLPM010000101.1:0-2772 GCA_964385525.1 uncultured Gemmatimonadaceae bacterium | reverse complement strand
TCGCGGCGCGAGAGTCGTCGTCGGCGAGCACCACCCGCTCCAGGTGCTGGCGTACCCCGGCATCCACGAACCGCGAGAGCTGGCCGAGCGCGTAGTCGGCGCCGAGGCGCGAGCCGTAGGTGGCCAGCGGAAAGACGATCGCGAGGTGGTCGCGCGCGCGCGTGAGCGCGACGTACATCAGCCGCCGCTCTTCCTCGATCTGGTCCGCGTCGCCGAGCGCGCGGGCGAGTGGAAAGGCGCCGTCCACGGCGCCGATCAGAAAGACGGCGTCCCACTCCTTGCCTTTCGCGCTGTGCGCGGTGCTGAGGATCAGCAGGTCGTCCTCGGCGTCGGTGGCGCCGGCGAAGTCCTGCGTCGCCTGCGGAGGCTCGAGCGCGAGCGTGGCCAGAAACGCTCCGCGGCTCGGAAACCCCGCCGCGATCGCCTGGAGTTGGTCGAGGTCCGCGAGGCGCGGCTCCGGGCGGTCGTACGCCTCGCGCAGGATGGGATCGTAGACCCGCCGCACCTGCGCGATCTCGCCGCTGACGTCGGACGCGGGGCCAGCCGATTGGCGGAGTGCGCGCAGCAAGCTCACGAGCGATGCGTGTGCCTGCCGCGCGCGCGCGGGCGGCGTGAACGCCTCCAGCGCGTCCGGATCCCAAGAGCGCTCGGCGATCGCGGCGATCGCGCGCCGCGCGCTGACGTCGCCGATGCCGGGCAGGAGTTGCAGCAGCCGATACCAGCTCACCTCGTCGCGCGGGTTCTCGATAACGCGCAGGAACGCGAGCACGTCCTTCACGTGAGCGGCCTCGAGGAACTTGAGCCCGCCCCACTTCTCGAACGGGATCCGGCGGTTGGTGAGCTCGATCTCGAGCCCCGCCGACATGTAGCCGGCGCGGAAGAGCACCGCCATGTCGCGGAGCGGCGTGCCTTCCTCGTGCAGCTCGAGGATGCGATCCACGACGAATCGGGTCTGCTGCCCGTCGTCGCGCGCCGCCACGAGCCATGGGCGTTCGCCGCCAGTCCGCTCGGTACGCAGCGTCTTGGTGAACCGCTCGGCCGCACGCGCGATCAGTGCGTTGGTGACATCGAGGATCGGTTGCGTGGAGCGATAGTTCCGCTCCAGCGTGATCACGCTCGTCCCCGGAATTTGCTTCGGAAACTCGAGGATGTTCCGGAAGCTCGCTCCGCGGAAAGAGTAGATGCTCTGCGCGTCGTCGCCGACCACGGTGATGCTGGCGTGCCCGCGACACATTCCCCGGAGGATCCGCGCCTGGAGCAGGTTCGTGTCCTGGTATTCATCGACCAGCACGTGGTCGTAAAGGCCCCCAATGCGCGCGCCGAGCTCGGCGGAATTCTCGAGCATGAGCGCCCAGAACAGCAGGAGATCATCGTAGTCGACGAGGTTGCGCTCGCCCTTGCGCACCGTGTAGTCGGCGAAGATGCGAACGAAGTCGTCGACGTGCTCGCGGAAGCCCGGCAGCTCGGCGCGTACGATCTCCTCGACCGGCAGCTCGGTGTTGATGTGCCGGGAGTAGAGCCAGTGCAGCGTCTCCTTCTTCGGGAAGCGCCTCTCCTTCGTGGCGAAGCCGAGCTGCGCGCGCGAGAGGCCCATGAGGTCCTCGGCGTCACCCTGATCCATGATCGAGAAGTCGCGCGGGAGGCCGGCCGCCTCGCCGAACCGCCGCAGCAGGCGATGCCCGGTCGCGTGAAAGGTGCCGCCGTGGACGCGCGCGGACACCGCGCCCACGAGACGCTCGGCCCGGGAGAGCATCTCCTGCGCGGCGCGCCGCGTGAAGGTGAGCAGGAGGATGCGTTCAGGGCGCGCGCCGTTCGCGAGCAGGTGTGCGACGCGGTGCACGAGCGTCCGCGTCTTGCCGGTCCCAGCCCCGGCGATGATCAGCAATGGCCCCTCGCCATGCGTAGCGGCGGCGGCCTGTTCGGGATTCAGCTCTGCGGCGAGGGTGCGAGCGAGCTGGGATGGCTCCGAGGACTGCAGCTCGTCGAGCGATGGCGCCGCGGAGGCGGCGGTGCGGCGGGGGCGGTACACGCGGGGGGGCTCGGACATCGAAGCGAAATATAGACCACGCGCGTGAACGGTCCGGGAACGGGCAACCATGATCCAAGCTGTGAAGCTCACGGCCGCAGCCGGCCACCGGCGAGCGACAGCCAACCCTGGCTGGAGCGAACGCTCGAGCTTCCCGCTGGATGGCTGGTGAGCTGTCAGGCTCACAGCTCTTGTCCCTCACCCCCGACTCCAGACTCGCCAATCCCCATCTTCGCCGACGGTTTCGCCGAGTACGAGGCGTGCGCCGATGGATCGGTGGGGGACATCACCGACCTACAGGCTCGGAGACACCAGCCGATCCTCGATCGCGCCGCGATCCCGCCCGACCGGCTCGAGCGCGAATACCTCGCCGAACGCCTCGCCCGCCGCCCGGCCCACTTCCTCGAGTGTAACCGTGCGCCCCGTCTCGCGCGCAAGCGAAGTCATGACGACACCATCGATTCCACACGGGACGATGAGATCGAAGTAGCCGAGGTCGGTCGTCACGTTGAGCGCGAAGCCGTGCCACGTGACCCAGTCGCGCGCGTGCACGCCGATCGACGCGATCTTCCGCCCTTGCGTCCAGACCCCCGTAAACCCCGCGTTGCGCTCGCCCGGCACGTTCCAGCGCGCGATCGTCCGGATCAGCGACTCCTCCACCTGCCGGAGGTACCAGTGCAGATCCTGCCGGTGCCGCTTGAGGTCGATGATCGGGTAGCCCACGAGCTGCCCCGGCCCGTGAAAGG
>CAYLPM010000100.1:0-2717 GCA_964385525.1 uncultured Gemmatimonadaceae bacterium | reverse complement strand
TGTCGGCCACGTCGATGTCGAAATTCGCCCACACCTTCTGCACGTCGTCGAGGTCGTCGAGCTCCTCGAGCAGCTTGAGCAGGGTCTCGGCTTCCTTGCCCTCGAGGTGCACCGTCGTCTGCGGGATCATCGCCAGCTCGCCCTCGACGATCTCGATCCCACGCTCCTCGAGCGCGGTGCGCACGGCGTGGAATTCGGTCGGGTCGGTCGTGACGATGAACTGGTCCTCCTCGCGCCGCAGATCCTCCGCGCCCGCCTCGAGCGCCGCCTCGAGCGCCGCTTCCTCGCCGTATTTCGTCGCATCCAGCACGATCTGCCCCTTCCGGTCGAACATCCAGCCCACCGAGTTGGTCGCGCCGAGGTTGCCGCCGCCGCGCGATAGCTTGTGCCGGACGTCCGCCACCGTGCGCGTGGGGTTGTCGGTCAGCGCCTGGATCATCAGCGCGACACCGCCGGGTCCGTAGCCTTCGTACGTGATCTCGACGTACTCGACACCCTCCAGCTCGCCCGTACCCTTCTTGACCGCGCGTTCGATGTTCTCCTTCGGCATCGAGTTGGCCTTGGCCGTGTCGATCGCCGTGCGGAGCCGCGGGTTACCGGCCGGATCTCCGCCTCCCTGCTTGGCCGCGATCGTGATCTCGCGAATGAGCTTCGTGAACAGCGCGCCACGCTTGGCGTCGGCGGCCGCCTTGTAGTGCTTGATCTGCTTCCATTTACTGTGGCCTGCCATGCGTCCACCCGAGCCTGTCGCGATTGGCTGATGCTATGTGCAAGCAATATACGGTGTTAGGGCGGACGGGAGAAGGGAACGGCGCAGCTACCGCGCGTGCCTCGCTCCGATCGACACCCTGAAGCCGGAGAGCGATGCTCGATCCGGCCCGCCAGCATGCACCCCGCCCAGCGTGTACCCGATGCTCGGCGTCAGCAGCAGCCCCAACGCATGCGCCTCGGCGCGCACGGCGAGCGTTGCGAGACGCCCCACGTTGTTGCCGCGGTGCAGCCCCGAAGCCTGTTCGCCGGCGTCGCGCATCCACGTGCGCACCTCGAGGCTCGGCTCCACGCGCGTGCCCAGCATCTCGGTGCTCACCGCCACCGCCAGGTTCGCGATGTTCTCCCACGGTGCCACGCCGCTGACGGTCTCACCCTCGCCGCGGGTGAGGTTCCACGCGGAGATCGTCACGTCGAGCGCGCGCACCACGCCCGCCCACGCGCCCTGGAGGATGTAGCGGTTGCCGGTCGCGTAGGTCGTGCCGCCGGCGGCATCATCGCCGAAGATCGCCAGCGTCGCGCCGAGTGCCATTCGTCCGCCGAAGAGCGGGCGATCGCCGCCGAGCCGGAGGCGGTACTCGTTGCCCGGCTCGTACTGCGCGCGCACGCCGCCGACGTCGTACGGCTCGTACTCGGCGCTGTACCTGAGGCTCGCACCGACGCCCACGTTCCACTCGCCCATCGGTCGCGCCACGGCGACGCCGCCGGTCCCGCCGAAACCCGTCCCCATGTTGGAGATTGGAAACGCGAGAAAGTCGTTGCCGATGAGCCCAGCTGCGTCGATCTGTGCCGAGTCCACCGTCGAGCGGCCGGTCGGGAGGTTCATCCCCGCGGTCAGCACCACGGCATCCGTCCCGAGCGTCCACGACGCGCGAAGCTGCGTGTCCGTCAGCGCGGAGATGCTGCTCGAGACGGCGTCCCCATTCACCGTCGACGACACCCACGCCGAGGCGATGTCGACGGTCAGCGCGTGGCCCAGGGGCGCCACGACCGCGAACGGCAGCGCGAGCTGCGCGACGCGCACGCCGATCGGCGATCCGAGATCGTACGTGAGGTACTGCGGTGCGGCGCGTGCGCTCGCGTCGAGCAGTGACTGTGCGGCGCACGGCGTCGACGCGGAGGCGCTGGCGGCAGCCACGATCAAAGCGGCGAGAACGTGGTGCGTCGCGGTGTCGGCAAGTGGACGCATCACGGTGTCGGCTGGCGGATGATGATGATCACCGTGCCCTTGCCGGTGGTGAGCCGCTCGGTGTCGGTGGTCGAGGACGCGGGATCGCGCGTCGAGACGGGCGTCGATCCGCGAGTCGCTTCGGTCGCGACCGACGGATTCAAACCGTCGACGATTCCGAACAACGTTCCTCCCACCGCCTCACCCGAAGGACGCGCCGATCCCCGCGCCGCGGCAGCCGCGATCTGCCCCTCGCCGCTTCCCTGGAGCGCCTGCTCGATCGATGCCGTGCTCGACGCCGCCCCCGTCATCGCGGCCTGCGTTTCCTGACGGCGTTCACGCGCCATCGAGAAACCGGGGTCCAGCCGCAGCGCTTCATCGAACCGGCGAGTGGCTTCATCGAGGCGGCCGTCGTCCTCCGCCATCAGCCCCGCGCTGTACGAGAGGAATGCCGCCAGTGAGCGCGTGGGCCGGGCATCGATCGCCGCGCGCTCCTCGGTACTCGGCCGTACGCCGAGCGCATCGAGCACCGAGTACGTGAATCGCTTCTGGAGCGCGAACAGCTCGTCCAGATCGTCATCCGTCCCCGCCGCCGCGTGCGCTTCCGCAGTCGACACATCGATCACCGCGCCATCCACGCGGATCGTGTTCCCGGCTCCCGGAAGCTGCGTGATCGCTCCCTGCACCACGCGACCCGCCTGGAGGATGCGTCCGCTGCGCACGGCCGCGTCGTCCGCCACGCGCCCCGATGCGGAGAGCTCGATCTCGTCGAGCAGCGTCT
>CAYLPM010000099.1:0-3220 GCA_964385525.1 uncultured Gemmatimonadaceae bacterium | reverse complement strand
GCGATCGGCAGCTACGCCGAGCTCGCCGAGCGGATCGGCCGTCCGCTGCCGGAGGCGTTCGACCCGCACAAGCCGTTCATCGACGAGTACACCTGGCCGGCGCGGTCGGGCCGCGGCACGATGCGCCGCGTGCCGGAGGTGATCGACGCGTGGTTCGATTCGGGCTCGATGCCGTTCGCGCAGTGGCACTTCCCGTTCGAGCACCACGACCTGTTCGAGCAACACTACCCCGCGGACTTCATCGCCGAGGGCGTGGACCAGACGCGCGGGTGGTTCTACTCGCTGCTCGCGATCGCGACCGGTCTGGCCGGCTCGCTGCCGAAGAACGAGGCGCGCGACGAGGCGGCGCCCTACCGTTCCGTGATCGTCAACGATCTCGTGCTCGATGCCAACGGCGTCAAGATGTCGAAGAGCCGCGGGAACGTGGTGGATCCATGGGCGGTCCTCCAGCGGCAGGGAGCGGACGCCGTGCGGCTGTTTCTCGTGCAGTCGAGCCAGGTGTGGGTGCCGCGCCGGTTCGACGAGCAGGCTGTCCGAGATTCGGTGGGCCGGTTCCTCGTCACCCTGAAGAACGTCTACAGCGGGATCTTCGCGCTCTACGCGAACTTCGGCTGGGCGCCGTCGGCGAACGACCCGGCGCCTGCTGATCGACCGCCGGTGGATCGCTGGATGCTCGCGCGGCTCGCGGTCGTGGAGCGTGCCGTGGACGCGGACCTGCGCGGGATGGATGCCACGTCCGGCGCGAGCCGGATCATCGATTTCGTGCTTTACGATGTCTCGAACTGGTACGTGCGGGTGAACCGCCACCGCTTTTATGATGTCGGTGGCCACGACAACCGCGCGGCGTTCGCGACGCTGCACGAGGTGCTGGTCGTCACCTGCAGGCTGTTGGCGCCGTACTCACCGTTCCTGACGGATTGGGTGCACCGGGAGCTCACCGGCGAGTCGGTGCACCTGGCGTCGTTCGTACGCGCCGAGGCGGCTGCGTCGGTGGTCGTGGACCCGGCGCTGCTCGAGGGGATGGAGGCGATCCGGAAGCTGGTCCAGCTCGGCCGGTCGGCCAGGGAGGAGCGTGCGCTCAAGGTGCGGCAGCCGCTCGCCCTGATGGTATGTGTCGTGCCAAACGTCAGGGAAGGCGCCCTCGAACCGCTGCTTCCGTTGCTGATGGCGGAACTGAACGTCAAGCGCGTGGACTTCGTGGGTTCGAGCGCGACGCTGGTGTCGCTGGCCGCCAAGCCGAATTTCCGCGGGCTCGGGAAGAAGTGGGGCAAGCGGACGCCACAGGCGGCGGCGGCCGTGAGCGAGCTGTCCAGCGATGCGCTTCTCGCGTTCGAGCGGGGCGAGCGCGTGGAGATCATGGTCGAGGGAGAGACGCAGCCTCTGGATCAGGAAGACCTCACGATCCTGAGGAGCGCGGCCGGCGATCTCGTGGTCAAGGAGAGCGATGGGTACGTCGCGGCGATCGATCCGGTCGTCACGCCAGCGCTCAGGCAGGAAGGGCTGGTGCGCGAGCTGGTGAGTCGCATCCAGCGGATGCGGAAGGACGCGGGACTCGAGGTAAGCGACCGGATCAGACTGGTCGTGGTGGGGAACGATCAGGTGGAGGCGGCGGTAGAAGCGTTCCGCGACCGCGTTGCCTCGGATGTGCTCGCGGTCGACATCACGATCGGCGGGCGCGATGACGTCAACAACGGGATGCATGCGGTGGAGCTCGATGGCCTCGCCGTGCGCATAGCCATCACCAAGGTAGGATAGCAATGCCCTCTTCAAGCGGCACGAAGAAGTCCAAGCCGATGACCAAGAAAATGTTGGCGCACTTCGAGAAGCGGCTGCTGGAGGAGCGTCGTCGCGTACTCAAGGAGCTGGGCCATTACGATGAGACGTTCGGGGCGACGCCGCAGTCGGCGGACGGCGACCTGAGCTCGTATTCCTTCCACATGGCCGATCAGGGGACGGACGCCATGGAGCGGGAGAAGGCATTTCTCTTCGCGAGCCAGGAAGGCCGGTTCCTCTGGCACATCGACGAGGCGCTCCGGCGGCTGTACCGATCGCCGGAGAAGTTCGGCAAGTGCCACGGCTGCGGGAACGACATCGACTACGACCGGCTCGATGCGCTTCCCCACGCCCGGCTGTGCATCAGCTGCAAGCAGCGCGAGGAAGATGGAAAGAAGTAGTTCGCGTGCCCCGTTGTTCTGGGCGGTGCTCCTCTCCGTGGTGGCGCTCGATGTCGTCACGAAGCTCCTCGCCGTCCGGCACCTGGTCCCCGAGCGCATCCCGCGCGAGGTGTTCGGGGAGGTGCTGCGCTTCACGCTCGTCTACAATCCCGGGGCGGCGTTCGGGCTCAACGTGGGCGAATACTCGCGCTGGGTCTTCATTGTGCTGACGGTCGGCGCGCTGGTGATCCTGGGGCGGCTGTATCAGCAGACGCGGCCGGGCGACTCGGCGCGCCTGATCGCGCTTGGCCTCGTCTGCGCCGGCGCGGTCGGCAATCTTCTCGATCGGCTCCGCTCGTCCCGCGGCGTCGTCGACTTCATCGACGTGGGTGCCGCCGGCTGGCGTTGGCCGACGTTCAACATCGCCGACATCGCCGTCAGCACCGGCGCTTTCCTGTTGGCATGGGTACTCTGGGGGGAGGATCGGGCCGCCGCGGCCGCAGCCGCGCGGACCGAACCGGCACCCGCCCGGAGCGACGGATGAGCACGACGTTGCCGGGCAACGCGGAGCTGACGCTGGATACGGCCACCCTCGAGGCCGATCGGCAGCGCCTGCGCGTCGCGTACTGGGCTCCCCTGCTCGCCGTCCTCACGGCGGACCTCCTGACCAAGACGCTCGCCGCGTCGAATCTCGCGCTCTGGCACCCACCGCGCCCGGTGCTGGGCGACGTGCTGCGCTTCGCGCTCGCGTACAACCCGGGCATTGCCTTCGGCTGGCACATCGGTCCGGCATCCCGGCCCGTGTTCTCGCTGCTGGCGCTGCTGGTGCTGCTCGTGCTCTTCCAGCTCTATCGCACGACGTCCGCAGGCGACACGCCGCGCGCGCTGGCGCTCGGCCTCATCTGCGGCGGCGCGATCGGCAACCTCTCGGACCGCATTCGTTCGACGCGCGGTGTGGTAGACTTCATCGACATCGGCATTGGCGACGCCCGCTGGTGGACGTTCAACCTCGCCGACGTCGGCGTCGGGCTTGGTGCATTGCTCCTCATTCGGATTCTCTGGCAATC
>CAYLPM010000098.1:0-7438 GCA_964385525.1 uncultured Gemmatimonadaceae bacterium | reverse complement strand
CCGGCCGGCGCATTCTTCAACCAGAACGACACCGTGGCCGAGTTCGAGAGTTGCGGCGGCGAGTTGCCCGGCCCACGCTGGTCGATGGTGAGCGGATTTCGGCCGGCGAACAGGAGGTGGCCGCGCGTCGCCCCTCGGCTGATGCCGCGCCACTGCGTGGCCGCGCGATTCTCGAACAGGTGCACGTCCGAGGCGAGCACTTCCGGCGTGAGCTGCTGGAGCGGCGTGATGTCGTCCAGAATCCAGATGCTCCGGCCGTGCGTCGCGGCGATCAGATCGCCGTCGCGCGGGTGAATGACGAGGTCGTAGATGGGAACGGTCGGCAGCGCGTTGGCGAGGCGGTGCCAGCTCGCGCCGCCATCCACCGAGGCGTACGTCGACACTTCGGTGCCGGCGAAGAGCAGGTTCCGGTTCTTCGGGTCCTCCTTGACCACGTACACCGGCTCATCCGCCGGGATGTTGCCGGTGATGTCGGTCCACGTGCGACCGTAGTCCGTGGTCTTCCAGATGTACGGCCGGAAGTCGTCGCTGCGATGGCCATCGAATGAGACGATTGCCGTCGCGGGGTCGAAGTGCGAGGCCTCGACCCGGCTCACCCACGTCCGCGCCGGCACGCCGCGCGCCCGCCGCCCGTTCGCGGCGGTGGCGGTCGGGATGTTCGAGCGCACGTTGATCCACGTCGATCCGCCATCGCGCGTGAGCTGGACGTTGCCATCATCCGTACCGACCCAGATCACGCCGGGGATGATGGGCGATTCCGCGATCGAGATCGCCGTCGCGTGCGTCTCCGCGCCGCTCACGTCCCGCGTCAGCCCGCCGCTCTCCGGGTTCGTGAGCGCCGGATCGTTGGTCGTGAGATCGGGGCTGATGATGCGCCAGGTGTCGCCCCGGTCGGTGCTCCGGAATAGATGGTTGCCCGCGTAGTACAGGGTCCGCGAGTCGTGCGGCGACAGGATGATCGGGGTGCTCCAGTTGAAGCGGAACACCTCGCGCGGCAGCCGGCGTCCGCCCGCATCCCGCAGTGCGGCCGGAACGAAGTCCGCGTAGTTCACGATCGTCTGCGCGGCCGGCGTGATGCTCGTGCCGACCTGCCGGAAGACGGCGTCGAGCCGTCGAATGTTCCCGCCCTGCGACTCCGTGTAGACGGTGCGCCAGTCGTTCGGATCCACCGTCGCATGGAAGCCGTCGCCCGCGTGGAACTTGAACCAGTGGTCGGTGAAGATGCCGTTCACGTCGCGGCTGTTGCTCGGTCCCCCCCAGTTCCCGTTGTCCTGCAGACCGCCGTACACCCAGTACGGATCGCGGTTGTCCACGGTCACCGCGTAGAACTGCCCGAGGTCCATGTTGTCGAACAGAATGAAGTGCTCGCCGCGATCGTACGTGACCGACGCGCCCTTGTCGTTGCCGACGTAGAAGCGGTCGCTGTTGGCGGGGTCGATCCAGATCGCGTGATAGTCCCCGGCGATGCCGGGAAGCGCGTCGCGCAGGGTGCGGCCGCCGTCCTCGGAGACGTACGCGCTCGTCGCGAGCACGTAGACGCGGTTCGCGTCGTTCGGGTCGAGGAAGATGTGGCTGTAGTAGAACGGCCGGTTGTTGAACCGGTTCACGTACGTCCACGTCGCGCCGCCATCCTCCGACCGGTAGATCCCCGACCCCAGTTTGGACATGTCGGCGAAGTCGGGATCGTTGCGGTTCGGCTGGAAGCCGTGCTCGAGGATCGCCATCACGACGCGCGGATCGTTCCGCGCGACCGCGAGCCCGACCTTGCCCGTGGCGCCCGAGGGCAGGCCCGTCGCGAGCTTCGTCCACGACTCGCCGCCGTCGGTCGACTTGAAGATGCCGCCATTCGGACCACCGCTCCGGAAATCGTGCGCCGAGCGGATGCGTTCCCACATGCCGACGTAGAGAATGTCCGGATTGGCCGGGTCCATCACCAGCGCGCTGGCGCCCGTCTTTCCATCGTTCGGCAACCCGCGCCCGACGCGACGCCAGGTCCTGCCGCCGTCGGTCGTCTTGAAGACGCCACGCTCATCGTTGTAGCCCCAGACGTGGCCCTGCGACGCGACGTAGACGACGTTCGGATCCGTGGGATGCGTGACGACCTCGTCGATGTGGTGCGACTCGCGAAGCCCCATGTTGACGAAGGTCTTGCCGCCGTCCGTCGACTTGTAGACACCATCGCCCCACCCGACGCTGTTGCGCACGCACGCTTCGCCCGTTCCGACCCAGACGATGTCCGGGTTGGGCTGGAAGACGGCGATTGCGCCGATGTTCGCGGTGCCGTAATCCTCGAAGATCGGCTCGAACGTGGTGCCGGCGTTGACGGACTTCCAGACGCCGCCGGACGCCGCACCCATGTACACGATGGATGGATTGGATTCGACCGCCTCGATGTGCGTGATGCGGCCCGCCATGTTCGCGGGGCCGATGTTCCGCCACTGCAGGTCCTTGAAGAGGGCCTGCGCAGGATCGGCGGGCGCGGTCGCGGCGGAGGATCTCGCTGCGGGCGCCTGCGCGGTGCCGATCGACGCGAACGGAGGCGCGATCGCGAACGCCGCGACGCCGCAGAGCAGCGTGACGCGCCGGTGCGCGAGGCGGCGTGTCGTAGCGGGAAGGGAAGGGCGGCTGGCGGCTGACATTACCTCGCTCCTGTGAGCGGCGTGGGTTGCTGAACATCGTGCACGGAATGACCGCCCGGCAGGCGAGCGGTCGAGGTCATCTCGAATACCGGTACTCGGTCCGTCGCGCTCCCGGGTCGGGTGTCATCCGTGGAGGTCCGTCGTTGAGGCAGGGCCGAGCTACCGGCCGCCCCGGCCCGCCGGCGCCCGGCCCAAGACCCGGTCCACCTCGGTCTTCAGCGCGTCGAGCTCGCGCCGCAGGACGGCGTGTCGCTCGATCGCATCGCGGCCGACCTTCTGGTCCGCGCGGCTCGTCATCCCGGCGAGGTAGCTGATCTGCGTTCGCAGCCCGGGCGCGCCGTAGCGCACCGACTCACCCATGAGCGCGAGCCCGAGCGCGTCCACGCGCTTCAGCGTGTCGGCCGCGGCACCGGTCGCGTTGCGAAGCCGCGTCTGCGCCGCCTCCACCCGCTCTGCCAGTCCGTTCACCTCGGCCACCATCGCGCGCATCGTCGAATTGTGCTCGAACTGCTCGCGGAGATCGGCCACCGTCAGTCCATCGCGGGTGAGGTTGGGGTCGATCAGCACACCGAACGGCTGCGTCAGCGTTCGGCCGCCGGCCGTCAGCCGCACCTGATACTGTCCCGGCGGGACCGGAAGACTGTTCTCGTGCCGCACGTCCCAGACGAACCGGTTCATGCCGACGGTCTTCGTCACCAGATTCATCGTCTCGTCCGCCGCATCGCCAAGCCACCGGCGCCGGCCTTCCATCATCGCTTCATCAGGATCCGGATCGTTGTTGCCCCCGCCCCCGCGGAAGCCACCGCCCCCTCGCCGCGGCGGCGTCTCGCTCGAGTACGAGTTCACGGCACGGCCCTGGGCGTCGAGGATCTCGATCGTCACCGCCCCCGCGGGCGCGCTCGGCAGGTAGTAGTCGATCTGCGGGCCGTAGAGGTGTGGCGACGTGCGCGTGCGGTAGCCATCGCGTGGCCGGAAGAGCTGCACCTGCGCGGCCTGCGTCTGCGGCGTGATCTGGTGCAGCGCGCTCAGATTGTCGAGGATCCAGAACGCACGACCCTGCGTGGACACCACCATGTCCTTGTGGTGGATCTTGATGTCGGTGATCGGAACGACGCCGAGGTTGAGCTGAAACGGCTGCCAGTGCCCGCCGTTGTCGAAGGAGATGAACATCCCGAACTCGGTGCCAGCGTACAGCAGCCCTTCGCGATCCGGATCCTCGCGCACCACCCGCGTCGGCCAGTCGGCGGGGATGCCGTTCTGGCCGGTGGTCAACCGCGTCCACGTCCGGCCGTAGTCGTCCGTGCGGTAGATGTACGGCTGGTAGTCGCCGAGCAGATAGCGGTACACGGCGTAGTAGGCGGATCCGGGGCGGTGTGGCGACGGTTCGATGTACTGGACGCGGCCACCCGGCGGCAGGTCCTTCGGCGTGATGTTCGTCCACGTCCTGCCGTCGTCGATGGAAACGTGGAACGGTCCATCGTTGGCCCCGACCCAGATCACTCCCTTGCGGATCGGCGACTCCCGGATCGCGTAGATCGTGCTGTAGATCTCCTCGCCAGTCATGTCGCGGGTGATCGGCTCGCCGCTCACGCCCTGGCAGCAGGGATCGTTGGCCGTCAGATCGGGGCTCAGGCGCTCCCACGTCCTGCCCTCGTCACGCGTGCGGTGGATGTACTGCGTCCCGTAGTAGATCGGATACGGCGCGTGGGGCGAGACCTCCATTGCCGACGAGCGCTGGATGCGGTAGACGAGGTTCCGCGGCAGGCTGCCGTAGAGCGATTGCCCGCCGATCCAGTAGTTCTGTTCCACGCCCGTGGACAGGTGCTCGCGGCTGAATTGTCCCTTGCAGTTGCCGTAGACCGTGTCGGGGTTGGTCGGATGCGGAAAGATCGGGCCCGTCTCGCACCCGGGGCCCGAGCGGAAGTCGTCGGGGTCGAAGGGATCGGCGTTGCCGGGAATGATGATCGTCGAGTTGTCCTGCTGCGCCCCGTACAGGCGGTACGGGAACTGATCGTCCAGCCAGACGCCGTAGATCTCGGACGTCGGCTGGTTCATCTGTGTCGACCAGGTTCGCCCCCCGTCGTACGAAACGTTGGCGCCTCCGTCGTTCGCCTGGATCATCGTCTGCCCGTTGTTCGGGTTGATCCAGATGTCGTGATTGTCCGAGTGCGGTGTCGGCATGCGCTGCATGGTCCGCCCGCCATCGGCCGACTTGAAGAAGCTCTCGGCGCCGCCGTACACCACGTCGGCGTTCGTCGGATCCGCGCCCAGCGTCGTGTAGTAGAAGGGGCGCGTGATCAGCGACGCCTGCGAGTTCACGAGCGCCCACGTCTGCCCCGCATCATCCGAGCGATACAACCCGCCGCCGGGCAGCGCCTCGACCAGCAGGTAGATCCGATTCGGGTTGGCCGCGGTGACGGCTAGATTCCCCTTGCCGATCAACTCGTTCGGCAACCCCGTGGTGATCCGCCGCCACGTCTCGCCGCCGTCGGTGCTCTTGTGGAAGCCGCCCTCGCGGGCGCCACTGATGATGCTCCACGGTTTCCGCTCGATGCGTGACATCCACGCGTAGACGACGTCCGGGTTGCCGGGCTGGATCTCCACGTCCGCGGCGCCCGTGCTGTCGGTGACGAACAGCGTCTGCTTCCAGGTCCGCCCGCCGTCCGTGGTCTTGTAGATCCCGCGCGCCCGGCTCGGCTTGAACGGGTCGCCGCTCGAGGCGACCCAGACGATGTTCGGGTTGGTCGGGTGGATGCGCAGCGCGCCGATCTGCCCCACGTCGTAGAGCCCGACGAACTGCCAAGTCGCGCCGGCGTCGGTGCTCTTGTACACCCCGCGGCCCGTGGAGACGTTGCTGCGCATACCGTCCGAGCCCGTACCGACGTAAATGGTGCTCGGATCGGAATCGGCGACCGCGATCGAACCGATCGACGCGGCCTTGATCTGCTGAGCGCCGAGGGGCTCCCAGCTGCCGCCGCCGTCGGTGGTGCGCCAGACGCCGCCGGCGGCGACGCCCATGTAGAAGGTGCGGGGCTGCGACGGCACGCCAGCCACGGTGTTGACCCGGCCGCCGCGTGAGGGACCGACGAGCCGGTACTCCATCCCCTTGAAGAAGGCGGAGTCGACGGCGGCCATTTGCGGCGCGCGATTCTGCGCACCAGCGTACACCGGCAGCAGCGTGGCCGCGACCAGAGCGGAAAGGAGGTATTGGCGATACATGTCTCGTCCCGGAGATTGGGGGGTGTGCGGACGGAGTATGCGGCGTGACATGGCGGCGTGCAACCCGATGTGACTTTTGTGGCCCGCCTTTCAGTTATACCTGTGCCAATGACCGACGCGGTGGTGGTGCGACGAGTGCTCGAAGGCGACGTTGAGGCCTTCGGGACCCTGGTGAACCGGTACTACGACCGGTACGCCCGCTACGCCGTGCACATCACCGGCAATCGGGAAGACGCCGAGGAGGCGCTCCAGGACGCCTTCGTCCGGGCGTACCGCGCACTCGAGCAATACGAGGAGCGCGAGCGCTTCGCTGCGTGGCTCCATCGAATCGTGGTCAATCAGTGCCGCTCGGTGCTGGCACGGCGAAAGCGGGAGGAATCGAACCTGGTGGACCTCGATCCGGCGCTCGCCTGCAGTCATGCGTCGATCGGGACCGCGGACGATCCGGCCAGCGATCGACTGCAGGCGCTGCTGGCGATCCTCCCGCTGGAGCAGAGGGAGGCGCTGGTGCTGAAGTACATGGACGACATGACCTTCGAGGAGATGTCGACGCTCACCGGCGTCGGCGTCTCCGCGTTGAAGATGCGCGTGCGTCGGGCGCTCGATCGACTTCGCGCCATACTTCCGGAACAGCCATATGTCCTTCTCTGATCGACCGACGCATCTCGAGGAGTGGTTGCGCGCCGAGCTCGGCCGGCCACTCTCCCCGACGGAGCCCGAGCGGTCTCGGGTGATGGAGCGCGTGCGCGCGGTGCACGCCGGGCTCGCGCCCGGTGCGCGGGTTCCCGGCCGGGTCCTCGATCGAACCGACGGCGAGGCGGCGGCGCGTTCGGGCCGCGGCTCGCGATCGCGATTGCTGGGCCTTGCGCTCGCGGCCGGCCTCTCGGGCGTCATGGCCTTCGAGGCGGCCCAGCCGCTCGCCGATGCCTCCGGCGGGCGGCCGCGGAGCCGGCTCATGGACGGTGTGGCCGGAGTGCTGGCGGACACGCTCGAGGTCGTGCGCTTCATGTTCATCGCGCCCACGGCGACGCGGGTCGCGCTCGTCGGCGACTTCAACCGATGGGATCCGAAGGCGACACCACTGGTGCTAGCGTCCGACGAGCCGCGGGACACGTGGACGGCGACCGTGCCCCTCCGGATCGGCCGCCATCGCTATGCGTTCGTCGTCGACGACACGCAGTGGGTCGCGGATCCGATGGCCGCCCGTCGCGAGTACGTGAACGGCCGTCGCGCGTCGGTGCTCGACGTCCCGCGGGCGCGCGAGTGAAGGATCGCGCGCCCCGGCGCGTCGCGGGCTCATCGCCACGCACGAACATCGCTCCGCTTCAGCGCCCGACCTACATGGCAGCCGCCGTCGCGTCGGTGGCCGTGTTCGCTCTCTACCTCGTGACCCTCGCGCCATCGACCGCGATGTGGGACGCGAGCGAATACATCGCGGCCGCGCACGTCCTCGGTGTTCCGCACCCGCCCGGCAATCCGTTCTTCATCCTCCTCGGCCGGGTGTTCGGCATCGCGCCGATCGGGCCCAGCGTCGCGATGCGGATCAACGTGCTCGCCGCGCTGTGCAGCGCGGTAGCGGC
>CAYLPM010000097.1:0-16793 GCA_964385525.1 uncultured Gemmatimonadaceae bacterium | reverse complement strand
CTCGACGTGCTCGCCGGCGATCCCGACGTACAGCGACTCGAGCTCCGCCCCCGACATGCGCTCGGCATCCTTGATCGCCTTCGCGATCGAACGCGTGGTCTCCTCGATGTCGGTCACCAGGCCGCGCCGAAGGCCGGTCGTGCGCGCCTGGCCGACGCCGAGCACCTTGAGCGCGGGCGAGCGCGGCAGGTCGCCGACGACCTCCGCGATCAGCGCGGTGGTCTTGGCCGATCCGATGTCGAGTCCGGCGACGAGACGGTCAGGATTCATGGCAGTCTGGCGATCACCTGGTCACGGTAACGAAGATCGATTTCCACCGGCTGCAGCGCCCGGCGCGCGAGATCGGCCTCCACCAGCAGCAGCCCGGCGAAGCGAGCCGCGGAGACATCGGACATCGTGCGCACCGGCAGCGTGGCGAGCCGGATCGTCAGCTCGTCGCGCGTCGGCCGCCGCACTTCGCTCACCCGGGCGTAGAGCGACGGGTGCACGACGCGCAGCTCGCCCAGCAGCCGCAGGACTGCGGTATCGCCCGGCGGCACGATCGGCAGATCCACCGTCGTGCGAGAGGGATCGATGGGCAGGATGTCGCCCGCCGAGTCCACCACCGTGAAACCGCCCTTTCCCGGTACGAGCGCCAGCGGGAGATTCTCCGTCACCCGGACGACGATCGTGCCGGGCAATCTACGCTCGATCCGGGCCTCGCGCACTTGTACGTGTCCGGCCACCCGCTCCTCGAGCGGCTCGAGGTCCATCCACACGGACATCGTGGTGTCCACCGCCAGACGCTCGAGCAGCTCGGCCGGACTGACGTAGCGCACGCCATGAAACTCGACGTTGCGCACGCGGAAGAAGGACATCGTCGCGAGCAGCCCCCGCCCCCACCAGAAGCTCGTGGCCAGCACGAGCAGACCCAGCGCGAGCACCACAGCGCGCGCGGTCCGGCGCCACCCGGGCGGACCGTCCAGTGGATCGTCGCTCATGCCCGCAAGCGGAGTCGATCGAGGAGCTCGGGACCGGTGCGCGTGATGTCCCCCGCCCCGATCGTCAGCACCACGTCCCCTTCCCGCACGCCGCCCGCGAGCGCACCGGCGAGGGCCGCGCGCTCGCCGCGCCACGTCACGTCGCCTCCTGCGCTCCGCAACGCGTCGGCGACGAGATCCGCCGTCACCCCCGCGATCGGCTGCTCGCGCGCCGGGTAGATCTCGGTGAGGTACACGGCATCCGCCGCGGCGAGCGCGCGCCCGAAGTCGACCGCGAAGTCCCGCGTCCGCGAGTACAGGTGCGGCTGAAACGCGGCGATCACGCGACGATCCGGAAAGGCCGCGCGCGCGGCGGCGAGCGTGGCGCGGATCTCCGTCGGATGATGCGCGTAGTCATCCACCACCACCACGCCGCGCGCGTCGCCGAGCCGCTGAAATCTCCGCTCGACCCCCGTGAACGCGGCGAGGCCCGGGAGCATGGCCTCCACCCTGGCGCCGACACTCAGCCCCGCGCCGATCGCGGCGAGGGCGTTGAGCACGTTGTGCGCGCCCGGGACGCGCAGCGTGGCGCGCCCGGATCGCTCGCCGTCGAACACGATCTCGAAGCTCGTGCGTGCCGCCCCGGTCCCGTCGGCCGCCCCCGCCCCCGACCTCGACCCCGACCCCGACACCTGCCCCACTCCGTCGCCGTACTCCAGTCGCACGTCGATTGCCAGCAGCCGCGCGTCCGCCGACGTCATCCCGTAGCGGATCACCTCGGCGCTGCTCGGCGCGCGCATGGCCGCGGCGCCCGGGTCGTCCGCGCAGAGCACGAGCTTGCGCGCGCCGCCGGCGAACTGCGCGAAAGCGCGATGGATGTCGTCGAGGTCGCGATAGATGTCGAGGTGGTCGGCCTCGATGTTGGTGACGACGGCGACACTCGGCGCGAGGGCGAGAAACGAGCGATCGTATTCGTCGGCTTCGACCACGAACAGCCGGTCGTCGCCCGCGCTCAGATTCCCCCCCCACGCGGCGACGCGCCCGCCGACGATGCCCGTCGGCGCGTACCCTGCGGCGCGCAACGCCTCGGTCGTCATGACCGTCGTCGTCGTCTTGCCATGCGTGCCCGCGATGGCCACGAGCTCTACGCCGGCGCCCGATACGGCCTCGCCGAGCGCCTCGGCCCGGCGGACCACCGGGATGCCGGCCGCGCGCGCGGCGGCGAGCTCCGGATGATCCCGCGGGATCGCCGAGCTGACGACCAGCGCGCGCGCGCCGGCGACGTGCGCGGGGTCATGGCCGTGACGGACCTCGATTCCGAGGTGGGCGAGATCCGCGCTGCCCCCGGCGGCGGCATCGCACCCGGTCACCCGGCTGCCGCGGCGCGCGAACAGCTCCGCGAGCGCGCTCATCCCCGCGCCGGCAATGCCGACGAAGTGGACGGGACGGGGGTCTTCGGAATCGAGAAGCGGCATGACGGGCGCGTGAAAGTAAGGCTGAGATCCCGCCCGTCTCAAGTGCGGACGATGCCGCCCTCGAGCAGCGCGAGCATGCGGCGCGCGATCGTCTCGGCGGCGTCCGGCCGGCCGCGCCGGCGCGCGGCGTCGGAGAGCGAGCGAAGCCGCGCGTCGCTCGACAGCATGCCGCGCACGATCGCATCGAGGCGGTCGACGGACAGCTCGGCCTGCGGGATCCAGTCCGCCGCACCGGCCTCGGCGAGCGCGCGAGCGTTGGCCGTCTGGTGATCCGCGGCGGCGGTCGGGAGGGGGACGAGAATCGAGGGAATGCCCCAGGCGCACAGCTCGGCGGTGGTCATGGCGCCGGCGCGGCCGAGCGCGACATCCGCCGCCGCGTACGCATCGGCGATCGGCGAGAGGTACGCGCGCACCCGCACGCGCGCTCTCTCGTAGCGGGCGAGCGCGTCGAAGTTCGCCCGGCCGGTGGCCCAGATGACGTGCACATCGTCGGGCACCCCGCGGTCGATCCACGCCGCGACCGCGTCGTTCACCGCCCGCGCTCCCTGACTGCCGCCGACGACGAGCAGGACGCGTCCGCCGCGCTCCGGCAACCCCCAGCCCGCGCGAGCGGCGGCGCGATCGGGACGCGGCTCGGGCGGCGGATCGATCGGGTTGCCGGTGTCGATGATTGCCGTGCCGCGGCCCGGACGGAGCCGCTGCGCCGCTTCCGGAAAGCCGAGATAGATCTCGCGCGCGAAGCGACTGAACCCACGCATGGTGAGCCCGGGAAAGCTGTTCTGCTCCTGCAGCACGATCGGAATCCGATGCGTCGCCGCGTAGGCGAGCATCAGCCCCGAGGCATACCCACCGGTTCCGAGCACCACGCGCACCGGCTCCGCGCGCGCGAGTCCCCCGATCCGCCGCCACGCGCGCGCCGCCCCGAGCACCGTCCGCCAATTGTCCCACGGGCGCGCGCGATACAGGGGATGCAGATCGAGCAGCTCGTGCGGAAACTCCGTGCGCGGGAGTACCTCGCGCTCGATGCCGCGCCGAGCGCCTACGAAGAACGGACGAACCGCGGGAGCGAGACGAACCAGGGCTCGCGCGATCGCGAGCCCCGGATAGAGATGTCCTCCCGTTCCGCCGCCCGCCACGATGATCCTCATCGACCGCCGAACGACATCGGATCCGTCGCGCGCTCACCGACGACGCGTTCGCGCACGCTCCCGATGTTGACCAGGATCCCCGTCATGAGCAGCGAGAGCACGAGGTTGGACCGGCCGTAGGACATGAACGGCAGCGTGAGCCCAGTCGTCGGCAGCAGGCCGATCACCACGCCGATGTGGAGAAAGGCCGTGAGCACGGTCGTGATGGTGATCCCGACCGCCACGAGAGTGAGGAAGGGTGAGCGCGCACGACGCGCGATGCGGAAGCCCAGCCACGCATACAGGGCGTAGAGGAACACGATGCCGACCATCCCGATGAACCCGAACTCCTCACCGATGGTCGCGCCGATGAAGTCGTTGTACGAGAGCGGCAGGAACCCGTACTGCTGTCGTCCCTGGCCGAACCCGACGCCCGTGAGCTGGCCGGTGCCGACGCCGAGCAGCGACTGGTTGAGCTGATAGGAAAGCTCGGCGGGCATCCGCCCGGGATCGAGAAACGTGACCATGCGGAGGAGCGTGTACTGGAGACGCTGCATCTCGCTCCAGAGCACGGGGACGGCGACGACGCCGAGCAGCACGAAGTGCCCGATGCGGGCACCGCCGGCGAAGAGGATGAGGGCCATCAACAGCGTGTACATCATCGCCGCCGAGAGGTCCGGCTCGAGAACGGCCAGCAGGTCGAGCGTCCCGATCACGAGCAGGAACGGGAGCACGCCCTTGGTGAGCCGTCGCACCGCCGGTCCCTTCTTCACGACCAGCATCGCCGTCCAGATCACCACGGCCAGCTTCGCGAGCTCCGACGGCTGGAGGGAGCTGCCGAAGATGAAGCGTCGCGAGCCGTTGATGCGCGGTGCGATCGCCTCCGTGAACGGGAGGATGACAATGAGCATGAGGAGCAGCGAGAGGCCCATGAGGGGCCACGCCCACCGCGACCACCGCTCCGCATCGACCTTGGCCGCGATCGCGAACACGACGATGCCGAGCACGACGCCCGAAAGCTGCCGGAGCAGGAAGAAGGCGCTGTTGTCGTACGGTGGCTGCATCGCGACGATCGCGCTCGCGCTGTAGAGGACCGCGAGCCCGACGACGATCAGCACGGCCGTCACCAGCACCAGCGCACGGGCCTCCGCGCTCATCCGCCAGCGCCACCGCTCATGGGTCACGGTGCGCTCGGACCGGGGCGCGTGCCGCGACACGTGGTCGGCGTGAACCGCGGTCGTCATCAGCGCGCTCCTCCGGACATCGTCATGGCGTACTCTCCTGCCGAGCGTGCGCCGTGGCGAGTCGGCGGAACTCCGCGCCGCGATGCTCGTAGTTCTCGAACATGTCGAAGCTCGAGCACGCCGGCGAGAGCAGGACGGCGTCCCCGGGCTCCGCCAGCGCCCGCGCGCGCTCCATCACCTCGGGGAAGGAGGAGCTCAGCCGCTCGACCGGCACCACGCTCCGGAGGTCGGCCTCGATGATCGTCGCCGCCTCGCCATAGGCGAGGACCCGCTTGCCGACGCTCCGCAGCGGTTCCGCGAGCGCCGTGTACGGCTCGCCCTTGTGGCGGCCGCCCAGCAGCACGATGGTCGGGCGCGTCATGCCGGCGATGGCGACCTGCGTCGAGCTCACGTTGGTCGCCTTGGAGTCGTTGATCCACAGGACGTCGTCGTGCTCGCCGACGATCTCCAGGCGATGTGGCAGCGCCAGGAAGGACCGCATCCCATCGGCGAGCCGGGCCCACGCCGCGTCGGTGCGGTGAGCCGGGTCGGCGACCGCAACCGCCAGCGCGGCGGCGAGCGCGTTGGCGACATTGTGATCACCGAGCAGCGCGAGCTCACGCCGCTGGACGAGTGGACGGCCGAGCACCACCAGTACGTCCGCACGGCGATCGTAGTGAGCGTCCGCCGTCGGCGTGCCGATGGCGAACCGGTGGTGCGTGCCGGGCACCTCGTCGGCCATCGCGCGCACGCGCGCATCCTCGCCGTTGATCACCCAGTGCGATTCCACATGGGCATTGCGAAAGAGCAGCGCCTTGTCCGCGAAGTACTCCTCGACGTCCCGGTAGCGGTCGAGATGATCGGCGGTGAGGTTCGTGAGCACGCCGACCGCCGGATCGATGCTCGGCGTATCGTGGAGCTGGAAGGAGGAGACTTCCAGGGCCAGCCACGCCGGCGGCGTGGGACGCAGCGCGATCTCGGCCACCGCCGTTCCGATGTTGCCGGCCGTCACGGCATCGTGTCCAAGCGCGGCCAGCAGGTGCCCGGCGAGCGCGGTGGTCGTGGTCTTGCCGTTCGTGCCGGTGATGGCGATGTAGCGCGCACGGTCGAGGAGGCGCAGCGCCACCTCCACCTCGCCGATGATCGGCACCCCGTGCTCGTGGGCCGTGACGAGCGGCACGGACGTCGGCGGCACGCCGGGGCTCGCCACGACGAGCGAGGCCCGCCCGATGCGCGGCAGATCGTGCCGGCCGAGATCCACCGAGACGCCGACGTCGCGCAGCTCCTGGGCGCCGCCCTCGAGCGCGCCGGACGAGCCGGCATCGGACGCGTACACGCGGGCGCCCGAGCGCCGCAGCAGGAGCGCCGCCGCGCGGCCGCTCCGTCCGAGCCCGATCACCGCGATCTCGCCGGTGCGCCACTCCTCCGGGAGGGGACGCGGGATCATCGCAGCTTCAGCGTGCTGAGGGCGAGAAACGCGCACAGGATGCCAAGTATCCAGAATCGCGTGACGACCTGCGTCTCGCTCCATCCCTTGAGCTCGAAGTGATGATGCAGCGGCGCCCGCTCGAAGACGCGGTGCTGCTGCGCGTAGGCCAGGCCGTGCTTGCGCCGGCGGTACTTGAACATGTTGCGCTGCAGGAGCACGGAGAACGTCTCGGCGACGAACACGCCACCGATGATCAGGAGCAGGAATTCCGACTTGAGCAGGATCGAGACCGCGCCGAGCGCGCCGCCGAGCGCGAGTGAGCCGGTGTCGCCCATGAAGACCTGCGCGGGATGCGCGTTGAACCAGAGGAAGCCGACCGCCGCGCCGGTGATCGCCGTGCAGAAGATCGTCAGCTCCCCCGCCCCGCGCAGATAGTAGATCTGGAGGTACGCGCTGGCGTCGAAGCGGCCGATCACGTAGGCGAACACGGCGAACGTGATCGCGGCGATCGCCGTGAGCCCGGTCGCGAGCCCGTCGAGTCCGTCGGTGAGGTTCACGGCGTTGCTCGCGCTCGCGAGCACGAACGACGTGAAAGCGACGTAGAGAAACGAGAGCCATGCGAACGCGGGCACGACCAGCACGTACTTGTAGAACGGCAGCGTCGTGGACGCACCGGGCAGAGTCGAGAGCGGGAACTGCCAGATGTAGAGGCCAAGGGCGATGCCGATGGTGAACTGGCCGATCAGCTTGTACCGCTCGACGAGTCCCTCGTTCTTCCGCCCCTCGCGCTTCTGCTTGAGCTTGAGGTAGTCGTCGAGAAAGCCGATCCCGCCCATCCAGGCCATCACGATGAGCGCGAGCAGTACGTACCGGTTGTCGAGCCGCGCCCAGAGCAGCGTCGGCACGATCGCGGCGATCAGGATGATCAGCCCGCCCATCGTCGGCGTGGTGCCCTTCTTCTGGTGCGAGTCGGGCGTCCCCTCGCGCACTCCCTGGTGCACCTGCATGGCGCGGAGCCGGCGCAGCACCGCCGGGCCGACGAGGAACGCGATCAGGAGCGCGGTGACGGCGGCACCGGCTGCGCGGAACGTGATGTAATTGAACAGCGGCGGGAACCCGTACTCTCGCGAGAGCGGTCCCAGGAGGTGATAGAGCACTTAGCGATTCGCCCAGGCGGTGAGGTGAGGAACGAGGCGCTCCAGGCGAACGCCGCGAGAGGCCTTGAGGAGGATCACGGCGTCGGGAGCGAGGCGATCCTCGAGCCGCGGCCAGAGAGTGTCGGGATCGTCGGCGGTGATCAGCCGGGGGTCGGCGCCGGCGACCCGCGTCATGGCTGACGCGAAATCGCCCACGCCCACGACGAGCTCGATCGGCGACCCGAGCACGGCGCGCGCGATCTCCTCGTGCAGCCGGTCCGCGGCCGCCCCGAGCTCGCGCATCGTGCCGAGCACCGCGACACGCTGGCGGCCCTCGCCGGCCCGCTCGAGCAGCTCGAGCGCCGCACGCGCCGAGCCGGGATTCGAGTTGTAGGCGTCGTTGATGAGCGTCGCGCGGCCGAGCGACTCCCACGCCGTGCGCATCGACGGCACCGGCATCGCGGCGATGCCGCGCGCCGCGGCCTCGAACGAGACGCCGCATTCCCGCGCGCATGCCAGCGCGAGCATGCAGTTGCGCAGGTTGTGCACGCCGCGCAGCGGCGGGCGCACCTCGACCCCGTCGACCTCCAGCCAGCCGAGGCCGTCGGCGCCGATGCCCCAGCGCGCCGGACGCAGATCGCCGGCCTCGAGTCCGGCCGTGATCACGCGCCGCGTCTTGCCCACTGCGGCTGCCGCCACCTCCGGCTGCTCGGCGGGCGCGATGCCGAGCGTCGTCCCCTCATAGACGGACGCCTCCTCGCGCAGCACGCCCGCGAGATCGCCGAGCCCCTCGAGGTGCTCCTCGGCGATCGACGTCACGATCGCGATCTCGGGGAGCGCGATCTCCCGGAGGATCGCGACTTCGCCCGGGATGTTCGTCCCGAGCTCGATCACGGCGACGTCGGCGTCATCGGGGAGGGCGAGAAGCGTGAGCGGCGTCCCGACACGATTGTTGAGATTGCCTTGCGTCGCGTGCACCGCGAGCGTCGAGCCGAGCGCCGCCCGCACGAGCTCCTTCGTGCTCGTCTTCCCGTTGCTCCCGGCGACCGCGATCACCGGGCGTCCGCCATTCCACGTGCGGCGGCGATAACGCGCGAGCGCGCCCAGCGCGACCAGGGTATCCGCGACGCCGAACACCGGTACGCCCAGATCGCGCGCCAGGGCCGGGCGATCGAGCACGAGCGCCGTCGCGCCGCCCCTCACCGCCGCGCCGAGGAACTCGTGCGCGTCGAACCGCTCGCCACGCAGCGCGACGAAGGCGTCGCCGGGCTGCAGCGCGCGCGTATCCGTCGTTACGGCGCGCAGCGTCAGCGGGCCGCGCGGGCCATCGCCGAGCGCATCGGCCATCCGGTCGAGGGTCCAGAAGGACGCCGTCACGCGCGCTGTTCCGTCAGCTCGTTCACGATCACACGTTCATCGAAAGGATACCGGGTGGTGCCACGAACCTGGTACGTCTCGTGCCCCTTGCCGGCGAGGAGCACCACATCGTCCGGACCGGCGAGCGCGAGCGCGTGGGCGATCGCCGTGTACCGATCCTCGATGCGCTCGTGCGTGGTGCCCTCCATGCCCGCGACGATGTCATCGATGATCTTCTCCGGGTTCTCGTTTCGCGGATTGTCGCTCGTGAGGACGACGTGGTCGGCGAGCCGTTCGGCGAGCGCGCCCATGACGGGACGCTTGCCGCGATCGCGGTCGCCGCCGCAGCCGAAGACCACGATCAGTCGGCCCTCGGTAAACGGTCGCACCGCCAGGAGTGCCCTCTCGAGGGCGTCGGCGGTGTGCGCGTAATCGCGCAGCACGGTCGGCCGCTCGGCGAGGATCTCGAGGCGGCCGGGCACCTGTGGGAGCGTGTGCAACCGCGCGGCGACGTCGCGCAACGGCACGCCGATCGCCCACGCGGTCGCGGCGGCGCCCAGAGCATTGGCGATGTTGAAGGCACCGATCAGCGGGAGCCGC
Organism: uncultured Gemmatimonadaceae bacterium; assembly: GCA_964385525.1. Classification (GTDB taxonomy): domain Bacteria; phylum Gemmatimonadota; class Gemmatimonadetes; order Gemmatimonadales; family Gemmatimonadaceae; genus DATKCV01. The sequence continues at coordinate 7,488 of CAYLPM010000097.1, read as the reverse complement.
ACGGGATACTCCTCCCCGGCCGCGCCGAGCGTCCACTCGCTCCACCGCGCCGCGTACTCGATGCCCGTCGCACGCACCTGCGCGTGCTCCGAGTCGATCCCGAAGGTCACCGCGGGGCCGGCGACGGGAAGCTCGCGCCACGAGGGATCGTCGGCGTTCACGATGGTGACCGCGTCGCCCTTCAGATGCTCCAGCAGACGCGCCTTGGCGGCGAAGTAGGCCGCCATCGTCTCGTGGTAATCGAGATGATCGCGGGTGAAGTTGGTGAAGACGGCCGCGGCGAAGCACACGCCGTCGACGCGGCGCTGCTCGAGACTGTGCGACGACACCTCCATCGCGACCGTCCGGACGCCCCCCTCGACGAGCGTGCGCAGTACGCGCTGCAGCTCGACCGGCCCAGGCGTCGTGAGCCCCTGGCCGCCCGGGAGCTCATCGCCGGCGCTGCCGACCAGGACGCCGAGCGTTCCGATGGAGGCCGCGCTGCCCGCCGGCTCGTCGAGGAGGTGACGAAGCATGCCGACCGTCGTGGTCTTGCCGTTGGTACCGGTCACCGCGACGACGCGCAGCTCGCGTCCGGGATCGCCGTACGCAGCGCACGCGGCGATCGCGGCCGCGCGCCGGCCATCGCGGACGACGAGGGACGGCAGGATCGTGCGGCTCGGGTCTTCGACGATCGCCGCGGCGGCGCCGCGCTCGCCCGCGTCATCGAGGTAGGCGTGCCCATCCGCCACAGTTCCGCGAATCGCGACGAACAGCGCGCCGACGTCCACGACGCGCGAATCATCTGTGACCGCCGTGACTTCCGCAGGCAGCTCGCCACGCCGCTCCACGAGCAGACCGGCGCGCTCGAGCGCCGCCGCGATTCCCGCGATCGGGATCATGCTCAGCGCCCTCGCTGGAGGCGGACGACGGCGCCAGGCGCGGCGAGCGCGCACGACGCCGGGAACGTCAGACCGCCCGTCCCGCTGGTCAGCTCGACCCTGAAGCCGGCGCGGTGCAGCGCGTGAACCGCATCGCGCAGCGGCAGGCCGCGCACGTCGGGCACCGCGCGCTTGCGCGCTGTCGGCGGTTGTGGCGGCAGGCCGGAGTGGTCGAGGCTCACGACGACCGGCACGCTGGCCGACACCTCCTCCGGCGCGTCCGCGTCGCTCGATGCCGCGCCGCGCCCGGCTCCGAGCGCGGCGGCCCGCGCCGGCGCCGGGGGCCCGGATCGCGCGACCGACCCGCTGGACTCCGACTGCCGTGCACCCCGTTGCGCCCGGGTCTGCGAGTCGTGCATCACCGCCGACGTCGTCGCGTGCGTCGTCGCCTCCTCGCTGAGCGCGCGGCGATCGAGCGCGGCGTCTCGCGCAGCGAGCGCGGCCTCGATGACCGTCCTCGAGACGGGCGCCGCCGTCACGCTCCCGAAGTGCGCCGCGGGCTTGTCCAGCTTGACCAGCACCACGTACTGCGGCGCATCCGCGGGAAACAGCCCGACGAACGTCGCGAAGTACTGCTGCCGGGCGTAGCCGCGCTGCCCGACGAGCGCCGCGCGCGCGGTGCCCGTCTTCCCGCCCACGAGAAAGGTCTGGAGGTCCGCCTCCACCGCCGTTCCGCGCTCGACGACATCGACCAGCATCTCGCGCACCTGCGCCGCCACGTCGGCCGGCATCACCCGTCGGACGACGCGCCGGCGGTGTCGGTAGCGCACGGCGCCGTCGGGGCCGCGGACCTCGCTGATGAACGCCGGATCGAGCAGCTCGCCGCCGTTCGCGATGCTCGCGTACGCCATCGCGAGCTGGATCGGCGTGACGGCAACCTCGTAGCCCATCGCCAGCGCCGACGCCGAGACCCGCGACCACGCACGCGGCTCGCGCAGCGTGCCGGCCGCCTCCGAGGGATACGGCGAGCCGGTGATCGTTCCGAAGCCATAGTCACGGAGCGCGAGGTACTGCTCGTCGGGCGTCAGCCGCTCGGTGAATCGCACCATGCCCACGTTACTCGACCACCGGATCACGTCGGAGAGCGAGAGCTCGGGCTCCTTGTGCAGGTCGACGATCGTGCGATCCTGCATCTCGTACACGCCGTCGTGGGTGTCGATCACCTCGGTCGCGCGCGCGCGGCCGAGCGTCAGCAGGGTCGCGGCGTGCAGCGGCTTGAGCGTCGAGCCGGGCTCGAAGGGCTCGGTGAGCGCGGTGGCGGCGGAGACCGGCCCCGCGCGGTGACTCGCCATCGCCAGCACGGCGCCACTGTGCGGGTCGACGACCACGATGTCGCCGCCGGTCGCGTTCATCCTCGCGACCGCACCCGCGAGCGCGCGATCGACGATCTCCTGAAGCCGGTAGTTGAGCGTGAGGACGACGGTGTGGCCGGGCCGCGCCGCGATCGCGCGCGCGCTCGTCTCCGGGGACTCGATGGAGCGGCCCCGCGCATCGACGACGCGCGGGCTGAGTCCCTGCGTGCCGCGGAGCAGGCTGTCGAGGCCGAGCTCGAGACCGTCGATCCCGGCGTCGGCGTTCGCGCGCCCGATCAGTCGCCGCAGTCCAGCGGACGGTGCGTAGATGCGCTCGAACGTCGGCTGGGCATACACGCCACGCAAGGCCGTGACATCGGCGACGTCGGTCGCGAGATGCCGGCCCGGGAGATCGACCCACGCACGATTCACATCGGTCGCGCGCGCGATCCAGCGCGGCTCCACCCGCGCCACGGCGAGCGCGCGGGCGAGCGATCGGCGGTCCCGGACTTCCCGCGGCGCGACGCCGAGGCGGACGAGCGACCGGCTCTCCGCGAGCGTGATGCCGGATGCGTCGAGGATCTCGCCGCGCGGTGCCGGAATGCGGGCCGACGCCACGTGCTGGCGCTCGGCGCGGCTCGCCCAACGCTCGCCCTGCCACAGCTGCACGATGCCCGCGCGCACGATGAGTGCGCCGGCGAACGACATCATCGCCCAGAAGACGAGCGCGATGCGGGTGATGCGAATCATGGCGACGACGGCGGCTGCGGGAGGATCACTTGCTGGCTGGCACTCGGAATTCGCATCTGCAACCGCCGCTCGACCACGGGCGCGAGGCGGTCGAGACTCGACGCTTCGCGAATGTCGTTCTCGAGTTTGGTGGCGCGGGCGCGGAGCTCGGAGCGTCGTTCCTCGAGCACGCGCAGCTCGCGGGCGGCGGTGATGCCGACACTCCTCCGCCAGATGACGCCTGTCGCCACCAGGAGGAAACCGAGCAGCGCGAGCGCGATGCGCGACCGTCCGCGTAACGGCAGAGTGCGCTTGACCCGGCGCTTCACCGGGCGCTTCGCCACGCGCGGAGCCTCGCGCTCCTCGACCTCGGGTTTCTGCTGTGCTCTTCGGGACTTGCCGTCACTGATTTCCGTTGGATGAGCTCGCCAAGCGACCGACCTCTACACGTGCATACGAGCTGTCGCGGCGGGCAGATGCACGCCGCACTCCAGTCACGCATGGCGTGCTTCACGATACGATCCTCACCGGAATGGTACGCAATGACAGCGAGCACACCGCCGGGATCGAGAAGATCGCGCAGAAGCGGCAGGGCGCGTTCGAGTGAGGCGAGCTCATCATTGACGGCGACGCGGACCGCCTGGAACAGACGCGCGAACTCCGGCGCGCCCGAACGCGGGCCAAGGACGGCCCGGATCGCGCCGACGAGATCATCGCTCGTTTCGAAGGGGCGGTTCGCGCGACGGCGTACGATCTCGCGTGCGAGCCGCGTCGCCCGCGGTTCGTCTCCGTACTCCCGGAAGATGCGCACGAGCTCACGCTCGCTCGCCGTGTCGAGCAGCGTCGCCGCGGACGTCTCGGCATCTTCGCCCATGCGCATGTCGAGCGGGGCGCCTTCCCGGAAGGAGAAGCCGCGGTGCGGGTCATCGATCTGGTGGGAGGAGAGGCCAAGGTCGAGCAGGATACCGTCGAAGCGAACGCCGGCGAGCGCGGGGATGCGCTCGGGAAACGCGAAGTTGCCGAGGTGAGCGCGAAAGCGGTTGAGCCGCTCGAACTCCGCAAGTCGGAGGCGGGCCGCCGCGATCGCCTCCGGATCACGGTCGATCGCCTCGACCTCGGCGCCGCGCTCGAGGAGCGCCAGCGAGTGACCGCCACCGCCGAGCGTGCAGTCGAGCACGCGGCGTGCGTTGGAGAGCAACGCCACGATCTCGGCCGTGAGCACCGGAGCGTGGTACGCGCTTTCCCAATGGTGATCATCCGCGTGGGGAGCGATCATACTAGCCACGCACGACGAGACACGTCAAGCGCGGCGGAGCACACGAGCGGGGTCATCGCGCCGCAGAGCACGACATGGGACCGAAGCGGCACTACGCGTTCATCATCCACGGCGGACGAGCCGAGCTCCCGGAGCTGCGACACCTCGTGTCGTGGGTCCGCGACAAGGGTCATCGCATTGACGCGCGCGTGACGTGGGAGCCTGGCGACGCGGCCACGCTGGCGCACGAAGCCGCCGAACGCGGCGTGGACGCCATCGTCGCGCTCGGCGGCGACGGGACTGTGAACGAAGTCATCAACGGCATCGCCGGGTTCGACATCCCGCTCGGCGTGATCCCGCTCGGCACGGCCAACGACTTCGCTCGTCAGGTGGGGATCCCGCTCGACGCCGATCATGCGATGGATATTATCCTGCGTCGCAACCCCGTGCGGATCGACACGGGCGAGGTGGACGGCCGCCGGTTTCTCAATGCCTCGGTCGGCGGCGTGGGCGCGGAGGCGACCGCCGAGACGGCGACGGAGTCCAAGGACGCCCTGGGGATGTTCGCGTACGCCATCACGGGCATGCGGAAGCTCGCGGCGCTGACGCCGCGCGCGATGCGATTCCACGGTCCGGACTTCTCCCACGAGTGCGAGTGCCTGGCGTTCACCATCGGCAACACGCGGTCGACGGGCGGCGGGACGATGATCGCGCCCCGGGCCTCGGTGGTCGATGGCCTGCTCGACCTGTGCATCATCGGGGCGATGCCGCGCTCCGACTTCGTGGCGCTCGCGCTCCGACTCCGCCGCGGCGAGCACGTCGGCGATCCGGGCGTGACCTACGTGCAGCTGCCCTGCGTCACGGTCGAGGCGGATGCACCGATCACGGTGAACGTGGACGGAGAGCCAATGGAGGCCCAGCGGCTCGAGTACAGAGTTCGCGAGCAGGACCTGCTGGTGTATCTCGCGCACCTGCCCGGGGAGAGCGAGTGATTCGAGGACGGGCAGGCTGGACGTGGGTTTCGGAGCACGGCGTCGAGAGTCCGGCGCTGAGCGTTCACCGCGGCTGAGACATCCACTCCAGGCGGTCGGTCTGGTGGAACCGGTCGAGAAAAAAAGGCCCGCCGGGCATCACCCGGCGGGCCTCGACTACTTCCAGAATCACCTACTGACAGAACGCCTTTATCTGCGCGTCCGCGGCGGGCGACGCCTGCATCACCCACTGGAGGAGCTGGCCCGCGTTCTCCGGATTCGCGACGCCACCCTCACGCAGCTTTACCTGCGCGACGTTGAGGTACGCCTGTGCCCGCTGTGCCTTTTCGCAGCTCCGCTCCTCGGCGGCCTGCTGGAGCAGCGGCTGGGCGATGTTGACGGCGGCGAAGCCGAGCACGAATCGCGTCGTCGGCACCGGTGTGCCGCTGGCGGTCTGCAGACTGTCCGTCAGCTCGTACCAGGGGATCACGCGCTCCCAGTCCTCGACCGTCTTGGTGCTGCTCGCCTGCCGGTACATCTGACCGCCCAGAGCCGACGCCATCTGCGCGATCATCGCGGGATCGGCACCGCTGGCGAGCCCTTGTCGGAGCGACGCGAGCGCCGAGTCGGGCTGATTGAGCTCGTTCTGGATCTGCGCGAGCTGGAGCCAGCCGCCCTGGATGCGCGCGTCGCTCTCGACCGCACGCCGCGAAGCCTGCTCGGCCTGCTGGAGCTGCCCGATCGTCCGGAGGTTCTGCGCGTGGAGCTGGTGGAGCAAGGCATTGGTCGGGAACTTCGCCACGCCGCGCGCCGCCGTTTCCGCCGCCAGCTGCGGCTGGCTGTCCGCGGTGTAGGCCTGCACGAGCTGGCGGAAGAACACCGAGTCGGCCCGCGAGGTGTCCGTGCGCGCGAGCTCCTCGCCCGCCACGATCGCTGCCTTGAAGTCCCGGATCGTCAGAAGCACCCGGAACCGCAGGCTCTGAATGTCCGGGTCACCCGGATTCTGCGCCGCGGCTTCATCGATGATCGGACGCGCCGCGGCGGCGTTGCCGCTCGTCACGAGATACGAGATGGCCTGCTCGACGAGGCCCGTGTTGCTGGGATCCAGCGACACGAGGGTCGTCCATGACTCGACCGCGTGCTGGTCCTCTCCCGTGGCCTGATACGCGATCGCGGCGACGTGGAGCGCCAGCCGGCTCCGCGGATCGATCTCGAGAATCTCGTTCGCGATCCGGAGCATCGAGTCCGGCCCGAAGCCGAGCTCCTCGTAGGCCGCCTGCTTGCAGAGTCGCGCGAGCGTGGCGCGGGGGTACTGCTGCACGCCGAAGTCGGCGTGCTGGATCGCCTGTTCCTCGTTGCCGGCGCGAAGCGCGTCCACGCACTTCGATTCGGCGTCGATCTGCTTGCGCGCCTGCCCGATCTCGCTCGTGGCCGCGCGGGCAATGTCGCTCAACCGCCGGCCGGTGAACCGCCCGAGAGGCTGAACGAGGGCCGGGTCGCGCTGCAACACCAGGTTGAGGTCCGCCCGGAATCCCTCGTCGGTCTGCGCGACCGTGCCGCTGATGTACTCATCCGCCCGGACGATCGTTCCGAGCAGCTTGGCATCGTTGGGCGAGAGCGCCGACGCGGTGTCGTAGCCGGACGCCGTGAGCGAGTTGAAGATGTCGTTGCGCGAGATGATGATCAGTTCCTGACAGTTGTACTCGCGCTCGAGCCGGTCGCGAAGCGCATCCGCCGCTTCGACCGCCAGCCCCCTGTCCTCGGCCCGTAGCGTCGGAACCATGAGCCGGGCGACTTCCATCGATGGCATCCGGCGGCAGACCTGCTGCGCGTCGGCCGTGGAAGCTACCCCCGACAGCCCGAGCCCTGCGAGCACTCCGGCGATCGCGATCGCCCGACGATGCAATTCCCTCACTGTGACACCCTCCGAGACGTTGATCACTGATACCCCGGCGCTGGTCCCCGGGTTCATGCCTTCTGGCATGGGCGAAGAGGGACTCGAACCCCCGACATCCTGCGTGTAAGGCAGGCGCTCTGACCAACTGAGCTATTCGCCCGGCACCGGCGCGGGCCGGCGAGCACATCCGGACCGCGAGCCGCCGCGCCGAGTGCCGCCCGCTTCACACATTCGTGATGGAGCAGAAACCGCACCCTGACACCTCAGCTCTTGAGGATTGCCAGCGGGATCAAGACGCAGTAGGCGAGGATGAGCAGGATCGGCGCGACGGTGATCCCGCCTCGCCACAGATCGATGAACCCGAGGACCATCGCGGCGGCGGCGAGCCCCCACAGGAGCAGCCGGCGGGTCCGGGACGAAGTGT
>CAYLPM010000096.1:0-18347 GCA_964385525.1 uncultured Gemmatimonadaceae bacterium | reverse complement strand
GCCTCTATGCCGTGCTCGCCGGGATCGAGCGGTTCCTGATCGAGTTCGTGCGCGCGAAGGACGATCGGTTCCTGTACGACACGCTGACACTGGCGCAGGGGATCGCGATCGCGCTCTTCATCGTCGGGGTGATCTGGATGGCGCTCACCTGGAAGGCGAACGGCAAGGGGATATATGCAGGGGGAAGTCGGGCGTAGGGGAAGGAATGCCAAGCACTCGCTTGAGCTCTCCCTCACACCCTCTGCTTCGACTTCATCCACCGGTCGAGGGGCGACGCGATCCGGAAGCTCCGTGAGGCCAGCGACCCGCCGAGCAGGACGCGCGGCTCCTCCACGGTCACGAACGCCTCCGGGTCCCACTGCTCCACTATCCTGATCACTTCGTCCAGGTGCGCGCGTCGCACCACGCAGTTCACCACCTCCACCTTGCCCTCGCGCCCGTAGCCGGCGAACTCCGTGACGCCGTAGCCGCGGTCGCGCAGCGCCTCGGCGATCTCCACCCCTCCGATGCGCGACACGATACGGACCGCGGACAATCCGTAGGCGACCGTCTGCTCGATCGCGATGCCGATCATCGTGCCGAACGCGAATCCGCCGGCGTAGCCGAGGATGTGCATCCAGCTGTCGAGATGCCGGATGGCGGTGCCGACGGCGAAGATCCAGATGAAGGCCTGGAAGAAGCCGAGTACGCCCGCGATCACCCGCTTGCCGCGGACCGCGAACAGCACCCGCATCGTATCGCAGGAGACATCCACGATGCGCAGCATGAAGATGAGTAACGCGCCGAATGGACCGGCGAACATCGAGATCGTGTCTGGTTCCATGCGTTCAGTCGCGCTCCGCGACCACCACCGCACACGCGGTGGTCGTGCTGTGGGTCATGGTGAGCAGCAGTCGGGCGACGGTCAGCTCGTCCGCGCGTGCGCGCGCGCTGCCGTGGAGCACCAGCGTCGGCTGCCCGTCCTCGCCGTTGGCCACTTCGATGTCCTTCCAGCCAATGGCGCGCGCCAGCGGGTTGCCGGCGAGCGCCTTGTAGGTCGCCTCCTTGGCCGCGAGGCGCGCGGCCAGGTGCATTGCCGGCAGTGCGCGTCGCGAGGCGTAAGCGATCTCGGCATCGCTGAAGAGCCGGCGCAGCGCGCGATCGCCCTTCGTCTCGACCAGCTTCGCGACGCGATCGATGTCGACGAGGTCCACCCCGATGCCGATGATCATCGCGCGCGTTCTCCGCGGCGCATCACGCGTCGCCACCACGGCGCCGGCGCCTCGTAAGGCTCCAGACGCAGCAGCGCCGCCGCGGCGAGCCAGCACGAGTCGGCCGCCACGAACACGGCGGCGAGCGCCGCCTTCCAGCGTCGCCACGCCGCCAGGCGCATCTCGTCGCTCTCCTCCCGAGCCTGCGCCGCGGCCTCGGCCAGGGCGGCCAGCCGCTCGGCCAACGGCTCGACGCATTCCTGGAGCTCGGCCTCGAGCGCGCGCCGCGCGGGCGGATGCGCGGGGTAGTGGTCGGCGGCCACGCGGCGCACCAGCTCATCGAGCCGCGCGCGCAGGACGGCGGCATCGAACGCCGCCATCTGCGCCAGCGGTTCGCGCGCCACCTCCGCGCTCCGTCGCGCATGCAGCAGCGGCGCGAAGAACCGGTCGTGCTCGACCAGTCCGCTCGTTCGCTGGGAGCCGAGGGCGCGCAGGGCCCGCGTTAGCTCCGGAAGCTCGCACGTCCGCGCGAGAATGTCCCGCGCCAGTGCGCGCAACTCGAGGTCGTCATCCGCCCCCAGCTCGACCGCGTCGTCGCCGGCCAGGAACAGCGTGATCCGGGCGCCGTCGTATCGCAGGCCATCGATGGCGGTCACGGGAATGGCGAGCAGCGGGCGGCTCGACGACTCCCGCGACAGTCGAAGCGTTCCCGCATCGAGCACCGCCTCGACCTCACCCCACAGCTCGCGCCCGCGGACCAGCCCGCCGACGGACACTCTCGTCATGCATCCTCCACCGCGTAGCGCACCTTGCCCGCCAGCTCATCGTCGCACAAGGACGCGAGCTCGCCCGTGCGCTGCTCGAACCGCGCGACGAACTCCGGCAGACGATCCACCGTAAATGCCTCGCGCGGAAGCCCGATCGCCGCGATGGCACGCTCGATACCGTCCCGTTCTCCCTCCACCTCGACGAGCGTGTCCATCTTCGGATACTCCTCGAACCGCACTATCGCCCCGTGCAGCTCGTACTGCGCGATCCGACGGTCGATCCCGCGCGTCACGACGTAGCCGAGTTGCTCGAGGATGCGCTCGAGCGAGTCGGGGTCGCTCGTGGCGGCGGCGAGCTCCTCCCGCTGCTTGAGACCGTCCACGTGCGCCGTCGGCCCCTTCCATCCCAGTTCCGCCCGCACGCCATCCTCGCTCACGTACCGGCGCACGCGCAGCACGTGATCCTCCAGCGCGAGCGAGCGATCCGGCATGTCGTAGCGCCGGTCCTCGAGCCGGCCATCGAACACGAGCCGCCCGCCCGCCGCTTCGACGCGCCGACGACGCTCCGCGAGGTCATCCACGAGCGCCTTGAGCTCGGTCTCACGGAACACGGCCGTTCCCGGAATGCCGGTCTCCGCCGATCACCGCGCGCAGCACGGCTGCGGTGTCGCTCAGATCGGCGAAGACCTCGTCCGCACGGTGAGACGCCAGCTCGACCACGGAGTAACGACCCGTCGCGACGGCGATGGTGCGGGTGCCGGCGCGGCGGCCGCAGTCGATGTCCGCCGGCGTGTCGCCGACGATCACGACCGCGTCCGGTGGAAGATCGACGCCGAGGATCACCCGCGCGCGCTCGAGCGCCACGGCGGGCAGATCCGGGCGGTGCTCGCGGTCGGACCCGAACGCGCCGATCCGGAACCGCGCGGGATCGATCCCCACCGCACGCAGCTTGGCGTCGGCGCCCTCGGCGATGTTGCCGGTGAGGAGCCCCGGGACGACGTCGTTGCGTGCGTCGAGAGCCTCCAGCAACGGCATCACGCCCGGCAGCAGAACCGGCGGGTGCGCGGGATCACCCAGTTCCTCGGTGAGCCGTTCGATGTAGCGCGCGAACAGTGCGTCGAGGCGCGCATCGATGTGCGGATCGCCATGACCCGACCGTCGCATCAGCTCGCGCACGATCTGCCGATCGGTCTTGCCATCGAACCAGTAGTCGGCCGGGCCGGTCGTGCCGAACACCTCGATCAGCGCGGTCTGGATCGCGCGACGACCGGCACCGTCCGACCACAGCAGCGTGCCATCGATGTCGAAGAGGACGAGTGTCGTCACGTCGTCATCCATGCGAGCGGCATGGCCATCACATCCGCGTCATCAGCAGTCCGGTCATGATGCTCCCGGCGCCGAGTCCCTGCCACATGGTCGGAATCTCGCCCAGCGTGAGCCAGGCGACGAGGAGCGCGATGATGGGCTGGAGGTTGCCATACATGGCCGTTCGCGTGGGTCCGATCAGGCGAACGCCGCGATTGTAGAAGAGGTAGGCGATCACGAGCGCGCCGAGCCCGCTGAAGGTGATCGCCGCCCACGCGCCGGCCGGAACCGACGGCCAGTCGGTCGCGGCGATCGCGGGGGAGGCGACGATGAGCAGCGGGATCGCACCGCCCGTGAGCGTGAGTCCCGTGAGCTGAATCCCGTTCACCTCATGCGTGTGCGGCTTGAGCAGCACGGTGAACAGCGCCCAGCACATCGTCCCGGCCAGCACGAGCAGATTGCCGACCAGCGTGCCCTGACCTTCCGCACGGGCCGCGCCGCCGTAAACCACGAGCCCGATCCCCGCCACCGACAGCGCGATGCCGAGCAACCCGCGCGACGAGATGCGCTCGACGCCTCGCAGGCGGCCGATCAGCGCCACGAACGCCGGAGTCGCCGCCAGCACGAGTGCGGCGCTGCCGGCCCTCGTCCGCGAGATGCCCTCGATGAAGAAGACCTGATACAGGCCATTCCCCAGCACGCCCAGGCCGAGCAACGTCAGGACCTGCGCACGAGACGGCCACGAGCGTCCGCCGAGCGCGCCGATGACGAGCAGCGAGGCGGCGGCGATTGCCACACGCACGCCGTTGTAGGCGAGTGGCGCCATCATCTGCGTGCCCATCTTCACGACCGGGATGTTTACGCCCCAGATGAGCGCCATCGCGACGAGCGTGACGTCAGTCAGCGAGACGCCCGGCCGCGCGCGGGAGCCGGCGCGGCCGGGCGTCGGAGAACCCGGAATCGAGGACATGCGCGAAAGCTAACAGGGTCCGCCCGAACGCTGGCCTCGGTCGGTCGACCGGTCTAGTTTGCTGTGATGCAGGTCTCCTTCGCTCTCTTCGCCGACGCCGCCAACCTCTCCCAGGAAGGCAAGCTCAACGTCCTCGGCGTCTTCGACGCCGTGCAGGTGGGCACGGTGCCCACGGTGCACCCACGCGCGCATCTCGTGCTGCGTCTGAAGGGCGGCCGCACGGACGCGGGCTCGCACACCGTCACGCTTCGCTGGCTCAATCCGGAGGGCGTGGAGCTCTGGTCGACGAGCGGCGACCTCGCCATCGCGGCTCCGCCGAACGAGGTGCGGGAGATGGACCTTCCCCTCATCGCCTCGATCGATCTCCCCATCGACCGTACCGGGCGCTTCACGATGAACATCTCGCTCGACGATGTCCCGACGGCCGAGGTGGCGCTCACCGTGCGGCAGAGCACGGCGCCCATGGGACAGGCACCGGGGCCGGGACTGGTATCGTAAGAACTCTTCGTACTGCGTGCTGCGTACTGCTCGAGTGGTGTCGAGGCCACGTGCGCCAGGCGGTCGGTGGCGTCCCACGCCATTCAAGCAGTACGAAGTACGTAGTACGCACCTGGCAGACGCACCCGCATTCCTTCCCTACCCGCTCCAACCCTCCATCCTCCGACCGAACCTGAACCTCTCCAGCAATATCCGCTGGTATCGCTCCTCGCCGCCGACGACCTCCACCGCCCAGCCGCCGCGGCCGAGCGCGCAGTGGAGCATCCCGGAGGCGCCGAGGGCGATGCCGACGTGCGTGATCCGGCCGTCGGATCGGTCGGAGAAGAAGAGCAGGTCGCCCGCGAGGAGCGCGGCCGGATGCGATCCGGCGTCCTCTCCCATCACCGCCTGTTGCCACGCATCGCGCGGCAGCTCGATTCCGTGCAGCCCATAGATCGTCTGCACGAACCCCGAGCAGTCGGCGCCCCACGGGGTCACGCCGCCCCACTGGTACGGCGCACCAGCGAACTGGTCGCCCGCGCTCTCGACGACGCGCTCGCGCTCACGCGGGAAGCGTTCCGGGAGGTCGCGTTCCGACACCGTCGCCCCCCCGATCACCACCTCGTCCGGCCACAGCCGTGCGCCCAACGGCAGGTGTCGGCGCGCGCCATCCTCCGATTCCACGGTGCACGCGAGCGAGATCGGAATCGACTCGCGATCCGGCTCGAACGACTCGAGCGACCCGAGAAACCCGCGATGCACCCAGCCCTCGTACGCGTCGCCGCCCAGTACGCGCAGCCAGTCGTCGGCGGCGTCGCGGCCGAGCTCGAGGACCTCGAGCTCCTGCCCGCACACGCGCTGCGAGATCTGCGGGCTCGAGATCCTCGGCTCGGCGACCATCGGCGCGATCGCCGCGCGGACGACGATCCGCGCACCGGGCTCCGGCAACTCCGTCATGTCGTCTCCGCGTCGGCCAATCCCGGAATCCCATCTCGTCCGCGTGCCCTGCGCACCGCGCGCTCGATGGCCTCCTCGAGCGCGCGCACGGCCAGGGCCTCCACGTGCGGCACAGCCGCGGGGCGTCCGTCGGTCGGACACGCCGAGAACACCACATCGCCGTCGAAGGTCGTGCCACTCGGCGTGATCCGGCGGTAGATCGCGGCGCCGGCGGCCGCGGCGAGGTGCTGGAGCTCGACGCGCGACAACGCCGCGTTCGTCGCGATCAGCGCGATCGTCGTGTTGCGCCCTTGCAGATCGGCCATGCGTCGCTGCGGAACGTCGCCGTCGGCCATCCGGCGCGCGACGTCGACGAATCCGCCCTCGCCGTCCCGCGCGCCGGCGATGATCGCACCGCCGGCATCCCGGACGTCGCCGAGCGCGTTCACGACCGCGAGCGCGCCGACGACCACGCCGGCACTCTCGTGCAGCGCACACCCGACGCCACCCTTCATCGCGCGCGCCACGCCGGCGCCCTTGCCCACCGTCGCGCCGGTTCCCGCACCGACACTCCCCTCCGGAATCGGCGTGGCGCGGGCGACCCGGCATGCCTCGTAGACCATGTCGGCCGTGGGGCGCGCCTCGAAGCGACCGCACGGGGCCAGATCGAAGATCACCGCCGCGGGCACGATCGGCACCACGCCGGCGCCGACCGGGTGCCCGCGGCCGTGCTCCTCGAGCCATCGCATCGCGCCGGCCGCGGCATCGAGTCCGTACGCGGAGCCGCCGGTGAGGAGGATCGCGTCGACGTGCTCGACCACGTGTCCCGGCGTCAGAGGGTGCATCTCGCGCGTGCCGGTCGCGCGGCCGATCGTGGCCGCCGACGCGCGGAACCCGCGCTCGAGCCCGCGGATGATCGTGGCGCCCGTTCCTCCGTCCTCATCGGTCGCGTGGCCGACCACGAGGCCGAGCGGTCCGAAGTCGGTCACTACGCGACGGCCGGCGGCGTCGGTGGCGTGTCCGGTGCGGCGCCGCCGGCGTCGCCCGCCCCACCGGTTCCGCCGCCTTCATCACTTCCGCCGCCTCCATCACCTCCGCTGCCTCCTTCAACTCCGCTGACTCCATCACCCATGCCGTCTCCATCACCTCCGCCGCCGGCCGCCCCCGCTGTCCCGCCGTCGCCGCCACCACCCTCGCCACCGGCCGCCGCTGCCCGCGCCGCCTCCGTCGTACCCGCCTTCTCCGCGCACGGCTTGCAGAGCACCACGCCGCGGAAGTTGCAGATGAGACAGATGAACGTGCCGCAGTCATGGCACGGATAGCCCTCGGACGCCCGCTCCTCGTTACCGCAAGATCGGCAGATCATCGCATCGCGTTCCTGCAGGTCCTTCATCGCGCCTCCCGAAAGCGTTTTCTCGCCCCCAGACCGTACTCAGCGATCTTCTTGATCAGCGTGGCGCGAGAGATCCCGAGCTCCTTGGCCGCGCGCGTGCGATTCGCGCCGTGCGCGCGCAGCGTGCGCTCGATGTGAATCCGCTCGACCTCGTCGAGCGATTTCGGCACGTGATGCTCGACGGTGGCGCCGCTCGCGTCGCGCACCTCGGGCGGCAGATGCTCGGGGAGGACCTGCCCCGCACCGCGCCCCACGATCATCGCGCGCTCCAGCACGTTTCGCATCTCGCGGATGTTCCCCGGCCACGCATAGCGCATCAGGCGATCGAGCGCCCCCTCCGAGACCACATTCGGCGCGTCGGCCAGGTGCGGCACCAGCTCATCCATGAGATGGCCGATCAGCTCCACCAGATCCTCGCGTGCGCGAGCACGCAGCGGCGGCAGATTGATCGGCATCACGCTCAGCCGGTAGTAGAGATCCTCACGGAAGTGGCCCGCCGTCACCTCGTTGACGAGATCCTTGCTCGTCGCAGCCACGAGCCGCGCATCCGACGTCATCTCCTGCAACCCGCCCGTGCGCCGGAACCCCTTGCCCTCGAGTACCCGCAGCAGCTTCGGCTGGAGATTCGGGGCGAGATCGCCGATCTCGTCCAGAAAGAGCGACCCCCGATCGGCCATCTGGAGCAGGCCGATGCGGCCGCCCGCGCCATCACCTTCCGCGCCCTCCACACCGAACAGCTCCGTGTCCAGCGATTCGGCGGTGAGCGCCGCACAGTTGACCTCCACGAACGGCTGGTCGGCGCGCGGGCTGCGGGCATGGATGATCTCGGCGACGCGTCCCTTGCCCGTCCCGCTCTCGCCGAGCACCAGCACCGTCGTCTTGTCGCTCAGCGCCAGAAGATCGATCTGCTCCGCCAGCTCGCGCATCGCGGGCGAGCTGCCGAGGAGCGCCGATGTCACCGCGCCCCCTCGCCGCTCGACGAGAAAGCGATTCATCTGCCGGAGGCGCGCCTTCTCGAGCGCGCGCTCGGCCGCAACCGCCAGATGCGGCAGCTCGACCGGTTTCGTGAGAAAGTTCTCGGCGCCTTCCTGCATCGCGCGCACCGCGATCGGAATGTCGCCCTGACCCGTGATCATGATGACCACCGGATGCTTCTCACGCAGCCGGGCGAGCACATCGAAGCCGCTGATGTCGGGCAGCCCGACGTCGAGCAGCACGAGGTCCGGTTGCGTCCGCCGGTACCACTCGATCCCTTCCTCACCCGTGTGCGCGCGCACGACCTGATGGCCCGTGCGCTCGAAGAAGGCGCCAAGAACGCTCGTGATCTCGCGTTCGTCGTCGATGAGCAGAATCGTGGACATCAGGATGGGTGGCCGGCGAAGAGGACACTGGCGAGCTCGTCGAGCATGAACGGCTTGCTGAGAAACGGCCGTCCCGTCTCGCGCACGAACGCGCGCGCGGACTCGCTCTGCACGTCGCCGGTGAGAAAGACGATGCGCCCCGCCTGCTCGGGATCGCGCTCGTGGAGCTCGCGGTAGATCAGGTCGCCGGACATGTCCGGCATGCGGAGGTCGAGGAGAATGGCGTCGTACCGGCGCTCGGCGAGCATGCGCAACGCCTCGCCCCCGGACGCGACGGCATCGACGGTGTGCCCGGCCTGCCCGAGGAATGTCGTGATCGCGAGACGGATCGCCGGCTCGTCATCCACGATCAGCACGGTGCGGGGACGCGGCCGCGACGCCGATGCCACGGGCGCGGATTCCGCCGGCCGGGGCGGCGGTTCGACGATCGGGATCTCGACGATGAACACCGCGCCTCCGCCCTCCTCCGGCGCCTCGACGCGGATGCGGCCGCCATGCTCGCGGACGATCCCATCGGACGCGGAGAGGCCGAGGCCAGAGCCCTTGCCCGCCGGGCGCGTCGTGAAGAAGGGGTTGAAGATCCGCTGGACGTTCTCGCCAGTGATCCCGGCGCCCGTGTCGGCGACGCGCAGCATCACGTGCCGGCCATCGTGCCAGCTGCGCACGGAGATGCGCTTCTCGCCATGCCACTCGTCCGACACCGCCTGCTCGGCGTTGCTGATGAGGTTGAGCACGACCTGCTGGAGCTGAAAGCTGTCGGCCCACGTGGGCGGGAGATCCGGATCGAGCGCCATGTCCAGCTCGATCTGGTGCACGCGCAACGCGTAGCGCCGCAGCTCGACCGTATCGAGCACGACCTGGTTGAGATCCGTCGAGCGCTTCTCCGGCTGATGCTGGCGCGCGAACGTGAGCAGATTGGAGACGATCCTGGCCGCGCGCTTGGCCTCGGTGTGGATGGTCTCGATCGCGTGATACTGCTCGTCGTTCGGCGAGGTCTGCGTGAGCAGGAGCTGCGAGAAGGCAATCGCGCCGGCGAGCGGATTGTTCAGCTCGTGCGCCACGCCGCTCACGAGCTGTCCGACGGCGGCCAGCTTCTCCTGCTGGAGCAGCTGTTGCGTCATCAGCTTCTCGTCCGTGATGTCGCGCACGACGCCGAGCCCGCCGGTGATCGATCCGCCCTCCTGGATCGGCGTCGTGATGATCGAGCCGTCGCGCGACTCCCCGGAGGAATGAACGTACCGGAACTCGAGGCGCGTCCGCTCCCCGCGCATGGTGCGCTCGAACGCCGCCCAGCAGGCCTGGCGATCGCGGGGATCCACGACCTCGGTGAAGCGCTGCCCGAACAGCGTGCTGCGCTCGCGGCCGACGGACCGCTCCAGAGCCCGGTTCAGCGAGGTGAAGCGTCCCTCGGCGTCGATCGTGAAGATCGCGTCGGACGCCGTCTCCACGAGTCGCGAGTAGCGCGCCTTCGAGCGCTGGAGCGCCTCGGCGCGCTGGCGCTCGTCCGTGATGTCGCGCGCGATGCCGAGCACGCCCATCACCGCCTCACGCCCGCGGATGGGCGTGTTCGTCACCGACAGGAGTCGCGGCTCGCCATCATAGGTGCGGAAATGGCACTCGTAGCGCCGGCTCTCGCCGTCGAGCGCGGCGCGGAAGTGCGCCTTGACGAGGGCGTGCTCCGATTCCTCGAGAAGCGGAAAGGCGCTCCGGCCCAGCAGCTCCTCGCGAGGATAGCGCGAGATGTCGCAGGTCGCCTGGTTGACCGACGTGAAATCGCCGTTCGGATCGAGCGTGTAGATCGCATCCGTCGCCGTCTCGAACAGGTTGCGGTAGCGCGCTTCCGACTGCGCCACGGCATCACGCGCGCGACGCTCGTCCGTGACGTCACGCAGCGACGCCACCACGCCGCCGACCTCGCCGACGTGCCGGAGCGGCACCGCGCTCACCGAGACCAGGCGGCGCTCGCCATCGGGCCGGGCGATCGTACACTCCCATCGCTGCGGCTCACCCACCAGCGCCCGAGTCTCCCGCTCCCGCACCTCCGCCGACATCTCGCCGAGCACGAGCTCCGCCAGCGGCAGCCCGATCATCGAGCCGCCGCGACCGAACAGCTCGATCGCGGCCGGGTTCGCGAACACGATGCGCCGCTGCAGATCGGTCATCACGATCGCATCCGTCGCCGTCTCCACGACCAGTCGATGCCGCTCGGCCAGCGCGTGGTGGGCGGTGACATCGTCGAACGTGACCACCGCCCCGCCATTGGGGTGCGGGGAGGCGACGATGTCGAAGATCCGTCCACGCCCGGGCGACCGGTGCGTGGCGCGCGCGATGCGGCCTTCTCGAATCGCCGTCAGGTGCACGCACGAATCGCAGGGCTCCCGCTCCCCCAGCACGGCGTCGTGGAACACGCGCCCGACGAGCGAGACCGGGTCCGCGACGTCCGCGAGCTGCAGACTCCTCGCGTTGCAGCGCGTGATCCGTCCCTCCCGATCGAGCAGCACCATGCCGCTCGCGACGGCGTCGAACGCGACCGTCCACTCGCGCGTCGCGTCGGCCACCTCTTCGAAGAGCCGCGCGTTGACGATCGCCACCGCGACCTGATCCGCGAGCCGCTGGAGAACGCGGGCATCGTCCTCGGTGAAGTCGACCGGGCGGTCCATGACCGAGAGGCAGCCGATCGCGCCGCGCGCCGTGACCAGCGGCACGATCACCGTCTTCTGCACCTCGATCTCGGCGGCCGACTCCGCGTCCGACGCCTCCCGCACCGCGTCGTTGACGATGATGTAGCTGCCCTGCACGATCGCGCGGCCGGCCAGGCTGGCGCGCACGGGCACCTGCATGCCGACGAGCATCTCGCCGCTCCCGACGCCGGCCACGACCTCGAGGCCGGCCTCGCCGGCACGGAGCGAGACGTAGGCGCCCTGCGCGCGCAGCAGCGCCGTCGCATGCCGGAGGATGAGCCGGAGCACCTCGCCCGGACGAAGCGACTCGCCGACGGCGCGCGCGATGTCGGCGAGCGCCTCGCTCTGCCGCCGCTCACGCTGGCTCTCGTCATAGAGTCGCGCGTTGACGATCGCGGTCGCGGCGTGCGACGCCACGGTCTGGAGCACTTCCTCATCCTCGACTCCGTACGCCGAGCGCGCCTCGGCGTGCACGGCCAGCACGCCGACCACCTGCAGGCCGATCCGCATCGGCACGGCCAGGATCGAACGCGCCGGTTCGGCATCGCCGACGACGTCGTCCGCGCTCTGTGCCGGCTGGTAGTCACCGAGGCGTACGGGCCGCCCGCTGCGCACTACCTCGGCGAGCGGACCGCCGGCGAGCGGCTGCGGACCGCGAGGATGCTCGACGCCGCGCACCATGCGCAGAGCCGTCGTGACGACGCCACGCTCGGGATCCGGGTGCGCGACCACGATGCCGTCGCACGTGACGAGGCGCGCGACCTGGCGCGCCAGCTCGCGAACGATCTCGCGTTCATCCAGCGATCGGGCCAGCCTGCCGCCGACATCCTGCAGTCGCTGGAGTCGCTCCCCCCGCTGCCGGGCGATCCGCTCGAGCTCCGCCTCCTCGAGACTCCTCGTGGCGTGGTGCGCGATCAGCTCCCCGAGCCGCAGATCCGCCGGCGACGGAACCGGCGCGCCGGGCTCGCGCGCCAGAAAGAGCGTGCCGAGCACCGCGCCGGAGCGCGACCGGAGCGGGAGCAGGAACACCCGGGCGCCAGCCGTCGCGCCGGGCCCGGACGGCATCAGCAGCCCCGGCAACTCGTCGGCAAACTCGCGCCGCGTCCATTCGTCGGCGGCGTCGAGCAGGAATCCGGTCCCGACCCTCGCGAGCGCGCTCGCGCCGTCCGACGCCCGCCGGCCGTTCGGGTGCGGGCTCGGTGTCGAAGCGCCAAGCTGCTCGAGCCGGCGGCGCCACACCACGCCCGCGGCCGCCGCCCCACGCACAGCGTCGGCTTCCGCCGAGCCGAGGCCGCGAACGACCGTCGCGACCGGCTCGAGCGACGCGTCCCGCACCGTGAGAACAGCGCGATCGAACCCGGCCTCGACCAGCGCCTCGAGAATCAGCCCGATGCGCTCCGCGAGCACGGGCTCGTCGGCGAGGTCGCCCTGAAGCTCGAACAGCCGGGCAAGCCAGTCGGTCCCCCCACTGGACGTGGTGGAACTCGGAGAGACTGCGGACTCGATGGGATCGTCGGGCACTAGGAGGGGTCGGAGATCGGGAAGGACCCTGCAACTCCGCTGGGCGGCAACGTACAGATTTTTGACAGTCGGGTCAATCGCGCCGCGGAATCAGGAGGCGAGCTCCCAGCGGCTGAACCGTGATCGCGATCGGGGTGGGTCCTAACAGCTCGCCGTCGGCCTGGGCGTTGCGCGTTGGCGACGTCTCGATGACGAACCGGCGGCCCGGTGCGTAAAGAATGCACGGGTCGCTACGGAAGTCCTTGCGGAATAAGCGCCATGCGATCCTCGCCGCGTCCACGACATTGCCCGGCGAGAAGACACAGAGGTCGAGGAATCCGTCATCCTGACTGATCCCGGGGCCGAGCGCGAACAGTTGGTCGAGCACGGTGCCGAAATTCGTGACCATCACCATCGCTGCGGTCCGCTCGTGGGTCACCCCGTCCACCGTCGCCCGTACCTCGAACACCTCGCCCCTGAGCACCGCGCGGACCGCCGTGAGAACGTAGGCGAGCACACCGAGCCTCCGCTTGAGGGCGACCGGCGTGCTCTCGACCATCCGGGCATCGATCCCCACGCCGGCGGCGAACGCGAAATAGCGTCCATCGTCGAGCCGCCCGAGGTCGATTCGGGCCTCCTCCCCATTCAGGAGCGCATCGACGGCGCCGGGGATGTTCATCGGGATGCCGAGCGACCGGGCGATGAGATTGCCCGTCCCCCCGGGCAGGATGCCGACGGGTCGATCGTGCGACACGAGCGCACCGACGACCTCCATGGCCGTCCCGTCGCCGCCCAGCGTGAAGACGAGATCGTAGCGGTCGGCAAGCGCACCCGCGATCTCGGCCGCATGCCCGGCGAACTCGGTGAGAATGACGTCGCATCGGACACCGCGCGCCCGGAACGCCGAAAGCGCGGCGCCATGCAGTCGAGCGCCGCGCCGGGAGGCGGGATTGGCGATGAGGAGAGCGCGACGCGCTAGAAGGTCCACGCGCGGAAGAGATCGAAGCCGAACTGCCGCGGCGTGTCCACGACGCCGCGCAGCCGGCCGCCACGCTCGCAGAGCAGCGCGCTGGACGCCGGTTCCGATCCGACCTCGAGGGAGAATCCGTGGTTGAACCGGTGCTCGACCTTGAACCCGACCACTTCATCGAAGGTGCCGATCTCGTTGTACGCGATCTTGCAGAGACCGGCCGAGGCGCTGACGAACGTGCGGTTCCCGAGCTGGCGGCCGACACCGAGGCTGGTGCCCTCGAACACGCTCTTGGGTTGATCCCAGAGCTGGCCGTACGTGCGATCGCCCAGCTCCGCCGTCTGGATCTGCACGTAGTCGACGATGCCGCCGCTCGCGCCGGCGAGCTGCGTGCCGAACCAGCTCCCGACCGTCGGCAGCAGCACCGACGCGGCCGCCGTCCGGCTTCCCACATCCAGACTGGGCCGGCCCGTCACCAGATAGCTCAGGAGCACCGGCTGCGAGATCGGCAACCCTTCCGCGCTCGACAGGGTCAGCTCCGGTCGATCGAGCGTGCCGCCGATGTGCACGCGGATCCGCACATCCTGCCGATTGACCTGGCGCACGGTGTGAAGCGCGCTGATGTCGAGCGCCGGGTTGATCCGCGCGTCGCCGTAGAACACGACCCGTCCGGTGTCCACCTCGAACGAGCGCTGCACGAGGCCGAGGTCGAGCGTGTACGTGCCGCGCACGGCGTTGAGCGTGCCCTCGAGTCCGAGTCGGGCGCGCTCGTTCTGCGCCGTCCGCCCCTTGGTGACCGCGACCTCTCCGCCGAGCTTGATGTTGGCCTCCGACGAGCGCAGCCACACCTCATCGCCGACGATGAGCCGCACCCCCTGGAGCTGGAGGCCCTGCACGAACCTGTTCGGACCACTCGGCAGGTACCGCCGGGTCTCGAGCAGAGTCGTGTCGAGCTGTTGCAGCAGCTCCGGATCGGAGAGATCGATCGGGCGCCGCTGCACCAGCTCGGGGATCACGATCTGTCCGCGCTCGAGCACGAGCGAGCCGGTCAGGCGCGCGTCGTCCAGCCGGCCGTCGAGCTGCAGCCCCGGCGCCGGCGTGCTCACGTCGAGCCGGCCGACGCCGCGGCGATTGATCAGGCGGAAGTCGCGCGCGAAGAGGGTGAGCCCGAGCTGCGGGTTCTCGAGGTCAGCGAACTTCGCGAACCCGGTGAGTGACGCCGTGTCGCCCTGCTCCACGTTCTCGTGACGCGAGAGCACCGTGAAGCGGTGCACGTGAATGCTGTCTCCGACGAGCCCCACATCGGCATCGAGCCGCTCGAAGCTGATGCCGAGCGCCGGAAGGTCCAGCGCGCCGCCGGCGATGCCGAGGCGTCCGTTGAGCGTCGGTCGCTCCCAGGTGCCGCCGAGGTCGACATCCGTATCGATCCGGCCAGATGCGTTCCGCACCGCGGTGGTGAACGTCTCGAGAATCCCGAGCTCGACGCTGTCCGTGCGGATGGTTCCGCGTAGCGGCGCATCGAGCAGCCGGTGTTCGACCGGCGCCAGCGCCAGATCGAGCGGGAGCGCGACCTCGGCGCTGAGCACGGGCCGGCCGCGACGGAAGAGCTCGAGCGTCGAGGTCAGCTCGCGATCGGCATACCGCCCTCCGACCCGGAGGCGCTCGATCGCCACATCGCCCGTGGTCGCGTTGGTCAGCTCACCCGCGAGCTGGTAGCGCGGCGCGATGCGCGTGCCGCCGAGCGAGATGTCGAGCGTCGCGCGGCCACCGAGTGGCGCGCGGGCCTGCGCGAGCACACCGACGTCCGAGAGTGGCAGTGCCTCGGCGACGATGCGCGCCTGAATCGAGTCCACGCGCGGGATTACGCCGTGCGCGACGACGCGCCCGCCACCCCCGCGGCGAAGCTCGAGCGAATCGAGCCGCCACCCCTGCTGGTCGATGTGCAGCCACGTCGGCGCCGCGAGGGCCCAGGGCGCCGCGCTGTCGGCGGCGATCGAGAGCTCCTCGATCCGCGCCGCCGTCGTGTCGCCGGACGTACGGAACTCTGCGGCCAGATGCGCCGTCGGCCCGGTCGTGCTCGTCGCGGTGAGCTCCAGACCTCCCGACTGCAGATCGTCGATGCGGAGTCCCGCGGTGAGGTCGAGCAGGCTAATGCCGGCCACCGTCACACTGTCGTGAAGCCGCGCGTCGATCCGTCCGGAGGGATCGCGGGTCAGATTCCCGAGCGCGATCTCGCCCGTGATCACGCCGGCCGTCGCGTCCTCGAGCACGAGATCGGCGCCCGAGAACGCACCGCGCAGATCCAGGGAATCGAGCGAGCCGTACAGGGCGCCCGTGAACCAGAGCAGCCCGGCGAGCGAGTCCGACGCGATTACCGACGCGGTGCCGTCGCCGTTCGCGATCGGGCGCTCGCGCGCGAGTCCGAAAAGTTCGCGCAGGCCGCCCAGCGAGTCCACGGCGACCGTGATCGCGAGCGAGTCCCGGCGCGCGGCCATGAGGCCGAGCGCCCCGCGAGCGCTCACGCGGGCGGCGGCGGTCTCCAGCGCGAGCGAGTCCAGTCGAACGGTGCCGTCGTCGAAGCGAAGACTCGCTCGCGAGGGGTGTATCCGGAGCCAGTCGATCTGCGACCGCTGCGTCTCGATGTCCGCACGACCCACGAGATCGGTGAGCGAGTCGCCGCGCAGCGCCGCGTCCATCGAGACGTTGAGCTGCGTCGCGGGCAGGTCGGCTCGCCCGAGCAGCGTGCGAAGGTTCACGCCATCCAGCCGCGCGAGCCCGCGCATGGCGTAGCCGGGCGGATAGAAATCGAACTGCCCATTCACGCCGAGCGTCCCGGCGGGACCGGTGAGCGAGGCGATGACGCCCATGTCCTCGACGGTCCCCTGCACGCGCACCGGACCAGCGTACGTTCCGCGCAGGGGCAGCGCCGGAAACGACTCGGCGAGGGTCGTGAACGCGACGCGATCGGCATCGACGACGAGATCGTAGACGAGATACTCGTCCGCGATCGTGACGCGCCCTCGCCCCTGCGCCATGGACGTCTCGCCGGGTCCATCGGAGTGCACGAGCGAGCCGTCGCGGAACCGCACATCCGTCCAGACGGAGTCGAGCGTTGCGCGTCCGCTGACGAAGCCGTTCAACGGCGGGAAGCTCGGGAACAGGAAGCGTGGCGTCCGCAGGTCGACCCGCTCGGCCTCGAGGTCGAAGCCGCGGAAGCTGGTGAGGGCCGGGTCGAGAATGTCGAGCTGGCCGCGGCCCGTGAGGCGCGAGATCGCGCCGGCCACGTGCGCGTCGCGGAAGATCAGCTGCGCGTCGTCGACATCGAAGCGGTTGAGCGGACCGCCCGATGCCCGGACCGTGCCGGTCAGCGTCCCGGCCCAGTCGACCGGAAAGTCCTCGCCGTTGAACTGGCGGATCAGCCGGAAGTCCACCGGAGCGGCCTGGAGGTCCACGTCGATGAGGCGCAGGACAGGACCACCGACGCCGTAAGTCATGGCGCCGATCAGGCGCGAGTGCGTGGTCCGCACATCCATGTCGTGAATGACGTAATTCACGATTTGCGGATCGCGCTGGTTGTCGATGCGGAGCTTCATGCGGCCGCCGCCGGTCGTCGGCATGGTCGGATAGACCCACGCGATGTCCGCGAGGGACACCGAGTCGCCGGTGATGTCGATCGCGTAGCGCACAGGGATGCCGCCGCCCCAGACGATCTTGCCGCGGCCGCTGCCCGTCGAGCCGGGCAGATCGAAGTGCGGGAGGTCGAGCCAGATGGAGTCGGCCAGGCGTCGAACCGTGCCGTGCACGTTGGAGAACGAGAACGGCGGATCGCGCTCCTCGATCCGCATGTCGTCGATCACGAAGAGCTGGCCGACGGAGTCCGGGTGTGCGATCCGCACGTAGGACGCGTTGATGTGCCCGTCCGCCCACCGCCACGTCCGGGTGAAATGCGGACCGGCGCGGCGGATCTCGGCGTCCGTGCGCGCGAGGTTGAAACGGATCGCGCTGTCTCGCCGCGCGCCGCGCAGCGAGTCCGCGGGGTGCCAGGGCATCACCAGTTGCAGGCTCGCGTCGCGAAGCTCCAGCGAGTCGATGGTGATGTAGTCGCCCAGTCCGCGCCCGGGCGGCTGCGGGCCGCGGCGCTCAGGCCGCCGGAAGATCTCCTTGTAGTTCCAGCCCGAGCTCTCTCCGTCGTGCAGCCGCACGACCGGCCGCTCGATGGCGAGGTGCGAGATGAGCAGTCGCCGGTCGATCAGGTCGCGCAGATCGTAGGTGACCGTGATCGGCCCCGTGGCGACGAGGAGCGAATCCAGGGCATCGCGGATCTCGAGCGAGTCGATCGTGACCCCGCCAAGCAGGCTGCCACCGATCCGTCCGACGTACAGCGAGCCCTGGATGTTCGCGGCGACGCGAGAGAGGAGGAAGCTCTTCACGCGCTCGCGCCCGTACTCCGTCTGCGTCACGCCTAGCACGCCGACGGCCGCCACCAGCCCGAAGGCGAGCAGCGCGAGCGCACTGGAGAGGACGACGAGGCGGCGACGGGTCATGGATTCGAAAGCGATTTCGGAGCGGAACGGGAAGTCGAAGTGATCGGTGGTCAGCGACCGGTGATCGGTGAACGGTGGAATGCGCGGCCGTCACCGAGCGGAACGTGACACCGAACACGTCGACGTCGCCTGTTCAGAAGGCCTGCCCGATCGAGAAGCTGAAGTTGAGCCTCGAGATGAACCCGCGCCGATGCGGCGGCGCGAAGCTGGCCGGACACACCCCCTGATCCGCCGGGGGCTGTCCATTGACGAT
>CAYLPM010000095.1:0-5088 GCA_964385525.1 uncultured Gemmatimonadaceae bacterium | reverse complement strand
GCGCTACTCGCCGAAGATCGCGAAGTGGATCGCGGAGCATGAAGCGGGGGAGCTCCAGGCGGACGGCTCGTACGTCGTCCGGCATCCGGTCGCGGATGTGCAGTGGGCGGTGCGCCACGTGCTCCAGTACGGGCCCGAGGCGGAGGTGCTCGAGCCGGCGGAGCTGCGGGAGGAGATCGTGCGGCGGCTGCGCCCCCACGCCGCGCCGGGTGGTCCCGCTAATCGGAGCCCGTGAGAAGCGGAAGGCAATGTTCAGGGAGCGATTCGAAACGCTCCTTCCGCCAGCCGGCGAGCCGGTACGTACGCTGGTCGCTTCGGGCCTCCACATCGGCGGGCGAGGCGATAGACTGCTCCGTATCGCGACCGTTCACTTGCACGTCACGGCGCAGGAGGAGCTACGATGTCCGATGACATGGGGACCTTTCGCGTTGTGGTGGAAATCGAAAATCCGGAGCGCCCCGGCGAACGGCGCACGCTGCCGTCGGTGCTCGTCGACACCGGTGCCGAGCTCTCGTGGTTTCCGTCCGCCGTACTCGAAGAGCTCGGAATTACCCCGCACCGTGTCCGGCGATTTCGCCAGGCGAACGGCACGGTGCTCGAGCGATGGACTGGTGCGGCGTACGTCCACGTCGCCGGAATCAGAACGACGGACGACGTCGTCTTCGGCGAGCCCGGCGATCTCGTGCTACTCGGCGCACGCTCGCTCGAGGGATTGAATCTGCGCGTCGAGCCGACGAGCAAGCGGCTCGTCGACGCGGGCCCGGCGCCCGCCGCGGCAGTCTGACCAGGACTCAGGATGCTCATCGAGCCACGTGTCCAGCGCACGGAGCAGGCCGGAGCGATCACGGTCCCATCGTGACGCGACGCCTCTTGCCGGCCGACGCCGTCCTCCCCATTGTGGAGCGGACGCATTGCCCCCACTGCCGCATGCGCCGCGCGCGCCGACGCCGGCCCGCGCACGTTGCGTGATCCGCCGGTCCCGCCTGGCGGTCACGCGCGACTCTCCGTGCGCGGTCGGAGACCCGCACCATGCCCGCCAGCAGCCCCTCCCCTCGGCGCGATCCGCCGCCCTTCGACCGCCTGGTCGCCCTAGAGCTCGACCCGAACGCGGAGCCCGATAGCGTCAGCCCGGACGGTGGCTTCCCCGACACGCCCACCTCCGACGGCGCGCGCATCACGTGCATCCACGAGCCCGCCGAGAACGCCCACGATGCGTTCGGCATCGCGCTCTCGGGCGGAGGGATCAGGAGCGCGACGTTCAATCTCGGGCTGCTCCAGGGGCTGAGCGCGCTCGATCTTCTCGATGAGTTCGACTATCTCGCCACGGTCTCCGGCGGCGGCTACGTCGGCGGCTTCCTGAGCGCCGCGCGCGCCGGTCTGAGGTCGCAGCATCGAAACCGAACCAGGCACATCCTGCTGCCGCCGGACGCTGATCCACGCGCGGATGGGGTATGGCCGGGCGTCGAGTCGCCGGCCGTGCGACACCTGCGCGAGTACGGCAACTTCCTCGCGCCGAGGCTCGGGCTGTTCAGCTACGACACGGGACGCATGATCGTGGCGGCGCTCAGCGCGGCCATCCCGTCGCTCACCGCGTCGCTCTCCTTGATCGCGCTGGTCCTCGCGGCCTGGCTCGTGCTCGCCGCGACGCTGCTCGGCGCGCCGCCATCGTTCCTGGACTGGCTCTCGCCGGTCGCGCTGGCGGCGGCGCTCACCGCGGGTGTGTTCATCGTGGCGGAGTTCACGTGGCAGCGCCGCGGCGAGCGGTGGTCGTGGTGGTACGCCCTCGCCTCGGCCGCGACGGTCGCGGTCGTGGCGTTCCTGTGGTCGAGTGCGATGCGCGCCGGGTGGTGGACCACGAACGAGCTGTACGACACGGCTCCGCCGCTACCGCTCATTGGCGAGAACGCTCCCGTCGCCGGCTGGCTGCTCCTCCTCCTGCCGGCGGGGATCTGGACCGCCGCGGCCGTATTGCTGATGCTCGGACGCTGGTTCTCGTCGCGGTTCCGTAAGGACGTGTGGTGGCGCGCGCCGTGCGCGGCGTTCGACCGCACCACGAGCCGACTGCTGTTCATGACCGCCGTCTGGTCGGTGATCGCCGTCGCTTGGATCGGCGGTATCGCGCTCTGGCAGTGGTTCGCCTCGGCGGTGCCGAGCGAGGGCGCACGGTTCACCGGACTTGCGGGAACGACGGCGGCGCTCGCCGTCGTGTTCAACGCGATTCAGCGCGTCCTCAGCCGGACGACCGGTGTCCACCACCTCGGCGGTCGCGTCCGCGCGTGGTTGCTGCCCAAGCTGCCGCAGGTCGCGGCGTACGCGACGATCCTCAGCATGGTCCTGATGGTGATCGCGCTCATCGCGTGGCTCGCGGTTCCGGGCGCGCAGTCGGCCGCGGCCTCCGACGGAACCCTGACCCCGCTGGGCATCGCGCTGATCGCCGCAGTGCTCGTCACCGTGATCACGCTGGCGCTCTTCGACCCGAACGAGATCGGGCTCCACGCCTTCTACCGCGCGCGCATCGCCCGCGCGTTTCTCGGCGCGTGGAACGAGAAGGGCAGGCGCGAGACGGAAGAGCGGTCGGACGACGATCTGCCGCTCGACCGCCTGCGGCGCGAACGCCCGCTGCACCTCGTCTGCTGCGCGGCGAACGACCTGTCGTCGGACGACCACCTCGGCAACCTGCACCGCGGCGCGGCGAGCGCCGTGCTGTCGCCGGTGGGGTTCAGCGTCGGCAGCGACTGGACGCCGTGGATGAAGGACCGGCCGGTGCCGACGCTCGCCTCCGCCGTCACCGCATCCGGCGCCGCGTTCAACTCCCACATGGGCTCCCTGTCCATGTCCTTCGGCAAGGCGGTGACGTTCGTGATGGCCGCGCTCAACCTCCGGCTCGGCCTCTGGCAGATGCATCCGACGGCGATGCGCGGGCCGTGGCACTACCGCGCCTTCCCGGGCGTGCAGTTCTACCTCGAGCTCTTCGGACTCTCGCGGGTGAACGGCCGGTTCGTGCACCTTTCCGATGGCGGCCACTTCGAGAACATGGCCTTGTACGAGCTCGTCCGGCGCCACTGCCGCTACATCATCGCGTCCGACTGCGGCGCCGACGAGGACGTGAGCTTCGACGACTTCGGCAATCTCGTGCGCCGCGTGCGCGAGGACTTCGGCGTCGAGATCGAGATCGACCTGTCGCCGCTCAAGCCGAGCAAGGACACGGGTCTCGCCGCGCAGCCGATGGTGGCGGGCGACATCCACTACCCCAACGGCGACACGGGGGTGCTGCTCCTCTTCAAGCCGACGCTCATCGGCACCGAGCCGGCGGACATCGCGCAGTACCGCCGGCGGAACACCGTCTTCCCGCACGAGAGCACCGGCGACCAGTTCTACGACGAAGCGCAGTGGGAGTCCTACCGGCGGCTGGGCTTCTACGCCGCCAACGTGGCGTTCGGCAACGTCGTCACGCGCTGCGGGAAGAAGCCGAAGGCCGGCGTGCGCACCTGGGCGGCACGCATCTTCGCGCGCGCCCGCATGCGCTGGCTGCCCGTGCCCGAGGGGCTGGAGTCCCGCCTCGCGCGGCACGTGGACCGTGCCGCCGCGCTCGACGGCCTGCTTCAGCAGACGGGCTGCCGCATCGTGCTTCGCGAGGTCTACCGGGAGATGCGGCTCTTCGAGCGCATGGCCGCCGGCGAGCGACCGCCGTCACTCGAGGGGAACGGCTCAGCCGGCGACTCCGGCAACGACACTGCGTCGGGCACGCTCACGGTGCCCTCGCTCGCCGACTCGCTGCATGCGATCCGGCGCGCGATCCTCTTCATGGAGGAGGTGTTCTACGCCGAGCGCCTGGGCCGCAACTACAACCATCCGGTCTACCTCGGGCTGCTGAACTACTTCGCGCGGTGGGTGCACGCGCCGCTCTTCCGCATGTGGTGGCCGGTGCTCAAGGCGCTGTACACGGAGCGGTTCACCGCGTTCATGGAGGAGCGTTTCGGGCTCGCCGCGATCCCGCCGCGCGAGCCGCAGGACTCCGAGCTCGATGCGAAGATCGTCACGGACCTCGCGCAGACGCCGGACGGGTTCGCGATGCACTGCTGGCAGTTGCGCGAGAACCGCGCGCCGAGGCCGGACGAGACCGTGATCTCGTATCACTTGCGGGTCGTCTACGAGTCCGCCGAGTACCGGGTCCAGGCGGGCGTGATCGTCGGGCAGGTGCTTGGCGACCTGTTCGTCTGGGACTCGAACAACTTCTTCGTCCCGCCGGGGCTCTGGGGGATCGGCATCGGCGAGGACTTCCTGGACCGGCTCGTCGCGGGCCGCGGCGCGGTGTTCGAGAGCGGGCCGCTGCGCGGTGCGAGTCATCTCGTCGTGAGCGTCGCGCGGCCGAAGCGCGGACACGCCGCGAAGAAGGAGAGTGCGGACATCGCGCAACTGTACCGGGCGGCGGGGTTCAGCGAGGTCAAGGTCAAGTCCGGCGCCACCTCGGAGTACAGTTGCGACATCAGCACGCTGGAGCTCGAGATGCGGCGGCGAAAGCGATGGTTCGGGCGCGAGATCGGCGTCAGCGAAGACGAGAGGCGGCTCGAGCTGTTCGACTCGGGTACGATGCCAGTCATCGCGGGGAAGGAGGGCGCGCTGCAGGTGCCGGATCCGTTACGGACGCCACGGAGCTGAACCGGACGGTCGGATGAACGGCGTGTATCGCCGCCGCGCTCCTCCTTGCCGGCGCGGGCGGCACCGTGCCCACGCTCGGCGCGCAGGAGTCGAATGGCACGCGTGGGATCGAGGCCGCCCGGCGGGGCGGCGTCGTCATCGCCTGCCGGCACGGCATCACCGACCCCGCCGGCGAGCACGAGACGACTGCGGTACGACGACCCGGCCACGCAGCGGCGACTCTCGGCCGACGGTGAGCGACATCCGCTTCACGATGAACACTCGGCGTCCCTGCCCGTATCCCGATGCTGCCCGCTGAGTGAGATCCTGGAATGGTACGGCTCACGGCACCGGCCCGCGCAGCCGCCTCACGAGGTACGTGTACTCCAGCGCCATCCGCTTCGCCGTCTCCCTGAGGTTCGCCGCCGCCGAGTGGCCGCCGGCGGTGTT
>CAYLPM010000094.1:0-10664 GCA_964385525.1 uncultured Gemmatimonadaceae bacterium | reverse complement strand
CTCGCGCTCGAACGCCTTGTCGAAGTCGAACACGTCGACGAACTCGTCGCGCGTATCGGTCGCCTGGCTGATCAGCAAACCCTGATCCACCAGCGTGAAGACGATGTCGCCGATGTTCGCGGTGGAGCGGACCCCCCAGTGAGCGAGCACGAGCCGCGCCAGCACGCCGAACCGGTCGAGGGCCAGATCCCGGCATGCCTCGGCGAGCTCACGTCCCGTGATGTGGCGTCGCTCCGGCAAGTGCGTCTGACAGAACTCGAGTGCGCCGAGCACGAAGAGATATGCGTGCTCGTCGAAGCGCGGTTCGTGGGCGCGGATGCGGTCCATGATCCCATCCCGGAACGTCAGCTCTGCCACTCGACTCCTCGACACGGATGAAACACGGGAACGGCCGGCCAGTGGCCGGCCGCATCGCTGCGCAAAGATGCGCCCCCGCCCCCTGATCGCACAACCCTTGACGCTGCCGATCAGACCGGCGTATGCGCCCCTGGATACAGCGGGAACGCGCTCGCCAGCTCCCGGACCTCCCCGCGCACGCGCCGGATCGCCGATTCGTCGGCCGGCGCGGCGAGCACCGCGTCGATCAACTCGGCGACCCGGCGCATCTCGGTCTCGCGCATGCCGCGCGTGGTGACCGCGGGTGTGCCGATGCGGATGCCGCTGGTCACGAACGGCGACTGGGTCTCGCTGGGCACGGTGTTCTTGTTCACCGTGATCCCGGCGCGGTCGAGCGCCTGCTCGGCGACCTTGCCGGTCAGGGATGCGCCGCGGCTGCGCAGGTCGACCAGCATGAGATGATTGTCCGTGCCGCCCGACACGATCGTGAGGCCGCGCGCCGCGAGCGCCTCGGCGAGCGTGCGCGCGTTGGTTACCACCTGCGCGCAGTAGTCACGGAACTCGGGGCGCAGCGCCTCCGTGAACGCGACCGCCTTGGCGGCTATCACGTGCTCGAGCGGGCCGCCCTGGAGCCCGGGGAAGACGCTCTTGTCGATCGCCCTGGCGTGCTCCTCGCGGCAGAGGATCAGACCGCCCCGTGGTCCGCGCAGCGTCTTGTGCGTCGTGGTGGTGACCGCGTCGGCGTGCGGGACGGGCGAGGGATGGAGCCCCGTCGCGACGAGCCCGGCGATGTGCGCCATGTCCACCATGAGCCGCGCGCCGACCTCGCGCGCCACGTCCGCGAACGCCGCGAAGTCGATCGTCCGGGCATACGCACTGGCGCCCGCGACGAGCACCTTCGGATGCTCGCGACGCGCGACGCCGCGCATCTGCTCGTAGTCGAGGAATCCGCGCGCGTCGACGCCGTAGTGCACGGCGCGATAGGTGCGGCCCGAAAAGTTCACCGGCGAGCCGTGAGTGAGATGCCCGCCGTTCGACAGATCCATCCCGAGCAGCGTCTCGCCGGGCTCCATGAACGTGAAGTAGACGGCGGCGTTCGCCTGCGCACCCGAATGCGCCTGCACGTTCGCGTGATCGGCGCCGAAGAGCGCCTTCGCGCGATCGATCGCGAGCTGCTCGACCTGGTCGACGAACTCGCAGCCCCCGTAGTAGCGGCGCCCCGGGTACCCCTCGGCGTACTTGTTCGTGAGCGGCGAGCCCATCGCCTCGAGCACGGCCGGCGACACGAAATTCTCGCTCGCGATGAGCTCGAGCCCTTCTTCCTGCCGCTGGATCTCCTGCTCGATCAATCGCGCGATCTCGGGATCGGTCTTGCGCAGCGCCTCGCCGGGCGGGCAGCGGTCCCACGGCTCCCAACTCATATGGTGTGCTCCGCGGCGTGCTCTTCCACCGGCGCGCCCCCATCGGCCGCGCGGACGCGCGGACGCTCGATCTTCTCGACGCGGCGCTCGTGGCGCCCGCCGTCGAATGGCGTGCCGAGCCAGGTGCGAAGGATCGCGACCGCCTCCGGGCCCGAAAGGAACCTCGCCGGCAGCACGAGCACGTTCGCGTCATTGTGCCGTCGCGCGAGCTCGGCGACCTCCGGCGTCCACGCCACGCCGGCGCGCACGCGCGGGTAGCGGTTCGCGACGTAGGACATGCCGAGTCCGGTGCCGCACAGCAGCACGCCTCGCGAGGCCTCACCATCCGAGATGCGCTGCGCGAGCGGGTGCGCGAAGTCCGGGTAGTCGGTGGAGGTCGAGGAATTCGTGCCGAGGTCCTCGACGTCGAAGCCGAGCTCGCGCAGCGTGGCCTCGAGATGCTCCTTCAGCTCGAAGCCGGCGTGATCCGACGCGATCGGGATGCGCTCTGATGCCATGAGTGGGGGCGGGGTGTGGGAGGTCGAATCAGGGACGGTTGGGAAAGGCCGGCCACGTCCGGACGAGCGAGCCGACGGACTTGAGCCGCCGCTCGGCCAGCCTCGCCGCTGCCACGTGCGTCGCGATGCCGTCGCTCTTCGCGATCTCGTACACCGTGAGTACGGTGTTGTAGATTTCGTCCGCCTTGCGCAGCGACCGCTCGGCGTCCCAGCCGGCCAGCTCGCTGTACACGTTGATGACGCCGCCGGCGTTCGCGACGTAGTCGGGGGCATACAGGAGCCCCCGCTTCTCGAGAGCATGGCCGTGCCGCTCCTCGTCGAGGAGCTGGTTGTTGGCCGCTCCCGCCACGATCTCGACCCTCAGCTTGGGGAGCGTGTCGTCGTTGATGATGCCGCCGAGGGCGCACGGCGCGAAGATGTCCGCCTTCGCGTCGTAGATCTCGTCCGGCTTCATCGCCTTCGCGCCAGTCTCCGTCACCACGCGCTTCACCCGCTCGGCATCGATGTCGGTGACGATGAGCTTCGCGCCGACCTCGTTGAGCTGCGACGCGAGGTAGTAGCCGACGTGCCCGCATCCCTGGATCGACACCGTCCTGCCCGAGAGATCGTCCTTCCCCCAGCGCCACTTCGCCGACGCCTGGATGGCGCGGAAGACGCCGCGCGCCGTGACCGGCGACGGATCCCCCGACTTGCCGGCGAGTCCCGTGACGTAGTCGGTCTCCATCTGGACGAAGTCCATGTCCGTGGTGCCGGTCCCGACGTCCTCGGCCGTGATGTAGCGGCCGCCGAGGCTCTCGACGAACCGGCCGTGCGCGCGAAAGAGCATTTCCCGCTCGCGTGTGCGGTTGTCACCGATGATCACCGACTTGCCGCCGCCCAGGTTGAGTCCCGCCACGGCGTTCTTGTACGTCATGCCGCGCGCGAGCCGCAACGCGTCGACGATCGCCTCATCGTCCGAGCCGTATTGCCAGAACCGCGTCCCCCCGAGGGCCGGCCCGAGCGTCGTGCTGTGGATGGCGATGATCCCCCGGTAGCCGCTCGACGCATCGTGACAGAGTGCGACCTGCTCGTGGCCCATCTCGGCGATCGTGTCAAAGACTTCCATGGTCCATGCGGAGAGAGTGGTAGAGATGCCATGAGTGCTGCGTGCAGCGCTCCTCAGGTCTGCGCATACAATTCCCTCGCGATGACGATCCGCTGGATCTCCGAGGTCCCCTCGTAGATCTCCGTGACCTTCGCATCGCGGAACAGCCGCTCGACCGGATAGTCCGTGATGTAGCCGTAACCACCGAAGATCTGGATCGCCTGCGTGGTCACCCACATGGCCGTCTCGCTGGCGAGCAGCTTGCTCATCGCGCTGAACTGGGTGATCGACTCCCCGCGATCCTTGGCGGCCGCGGCGGCGTATAGCAGGGCGCGCGAAGCCGTCACGCGGGTCGCCATGTCCGCCAGCTTGAACTGAATCGCCTCGAACTCCTTGATCGGCTTGCCGAACTGCCGACGCTCGGCGGCATACCGCGTGGCGTGCTCGAGCGCTGATCGCGCGATGCCGATCGCTTGCGCCGCTATTCCGAGCCGCCCCGCGTCGAGGGACTGCATCGCGTAGACGAAGCCCTGGCTCTCGTCGCCGAGCAGGTTCGCAGCGGGAACGCGCAGGTTGTCGAAGGTGAGCTGCACGGTCGGCGAGGCCCGCAGCCCCATCTTGTCTTCCTTCTTGCCGACGTGGAACCCCGGCAGGTCCGGCGTCACGATGAACGCGCCGATGCCGCGCGGCCCGCGCCGGCGATCCCGTGCATCCGTCCGCGCCATCGTCAGAATCACATCGGCATGGCTGCCGCTCGAGACCCACGCCTTCGTCCCGTTCAGGACCCACGTGTCGCCGTCGCGCACCGCCTGGCACCGCAGCGACGCGGCGTCCGAGCCCGCCTCCGGCTCCGACAACGCGAAGGCGCCCAGCTTCTCGCCGCGAGCCATCGGCGCCAGAAACCGCTGCTTCTGCTCCTCGCTCCCCCACCGCTGGAGCATCTGCGTCGGCAGCGAGTTGTGCACGCTCATCAGCACCGCCGTCGACGCATCGACCGCCGCGATCTCCTCGAGCGCGACCAGATACGTCGTCGTGTCCGCGCCCAGCCCGTCGTACGCCTCCGGCACGAGCATCCCCAGAAAGCCGAGCGCACCGAGCTTCCCGACGATCGCCGGATCGAAGCACGCCTCGCGATCCCACCGCTCCACGTGCGGCGCGATCTCCTGGAGCGCGAACTCCCGCGCCGTGCGCTGGACTTCGCGCTGCTCTTCGCTCAACGGAATCAGTGCCCAGCTCATGCGAGGTCCATGGTGTCATCCCGAGCGGAAGGCGGGCGATTCCGGTACTTGCGCCCGTCGAGGAGCATGCTCGATTCGCCGGGAAGCCGATCAGCCATAGGTGTAAAACCCCCGCCCCGTCTTCCGCCCCAGCCACCCCGCCGCCACGTACTTCCGCAGCAGCGGGCACGGACGGTACTTCGGGTCGCCGAGTCCGCCTTGCAGCACCTCGAGAATCGCGACGCACGTGTCCAGTCCAATGAGATCCGCCAGCGCCAGCGGCCCCATGGGGTGGTTCATGCCGAGCTTCATCACCGTGTCGATCGCCTCCGGCGTACCCACTCCTTCCATCAGACAGTAGACCGCCTCGTTGATCATCGGCATCAGCACGCGGTTCGATACGAACCCCGGATAGTCCGCGACCTCCACCGGCGTCTTCCCCAGCCGCCGGCTCATCTCGAGCACGCGCGTCGTCGTCTCGTCCGACGTAGCGAGCCCGCGGATCACCTCGACGAGCTGCATCACCGGCACCGGGTTCATGAAGTGCATCCCCACCACCTGGGCCGGCTGCTTCGTCCGCGCCGCGATCCCGGTGATCGAGATCGAGCTCGTGTTCGACGCCAGTATCGCGCCCGCCGGCGCCCGACGGTCGAGATCCTCGAACAGACGGAACTTGAGCTCCGCGTTCTCGCTCACCGCCTCGACCACCAGCGTGGCGTCAGCGACCGCACCCATCGACGTGCTCTCGGACACGCGCTCCAGAATCGCCGCCTTCGCCGAGGGCTCGAGCACGCCCTTCTTCACCTGCCGATCGAGGTTCTTCTCGATCGTCGCGCGACCCTTCTCCAACGCCTCCGCCGCGACGTCGATCATCGTCACCTGAAATCCGCTCTGCGCGAACGCGTGCGCGATGCCGTTCCCCATCTGCCCCGCGCCGATGACGGCAATGCGCTCCGTCATCGCGTCACGACTCCTCGCGGCGCGCGCGCCGCCTCAGCAGATATCCGATCCCGAGCAGCATGCCGAGTCCCGCCGCCACGCCGCCCTCCGGACCCCAGCTGCCGCCGGTCACCCAGTCCGGACCGGCATCCACCGTCCGGTAGTCGATGACCGGAATCGGCAGACCGCTCAGCTCCGTGTGCAGCAGCGCCACCAGCGTCCAGTTCCACCCGAGATGCGCGAGCCACGCTGCATAGAGGCTGCCCGTCGCCACGAGCACCATGCCGAGAAACACGCCGGCAAGGGACACGAGTGCGATCGACTGCACGTTCGCGCCGGGATTCTCCAGGTGCACGAAGCCGAAGATGAAGCTCAGCACGAGCAGCGCCGGCTTCCAGCCCCACACCTCGCGCAGCACGGAGAAGACGTAGCCGCGCAGGGCGAGCTCCTCGAACAGGGCCGCCGGCGCGAGGGCGACGAGCGTGATCAGCGCGAGCGCGAACCAGCTGCCCTCCTCGGCGGGAAGCAGGTCGAGCCATCCGGCGGCGATCAAGGCGCCCGCCGGGAGTGCCAGGGCCACCACGCCGACGACGAATCCGCGGACCAGAACCGCCGGACGCGCCGCCGCGCGATGCAATCCCACCATCTCCCACCCGCGGCGATCCACCCAGCGCACCGACACGACGTGCGCCGCGAGCAGGGCCAGCACGCCCGCGCTGCCCGACAGGAAGATCGTGCCGAGCACACCGAGGGCGCGCACCGGCGCGAGCACGGCCGCCAGCGGCGCCACCGAGAGAATCATCTGCCACAGCGCCTGGAGCACCACGACGGCAACGACGAAGGCCGTGGAGGCGATCAGAAGGAAGATCGCGATCCGCCACGGCGAGCGCGGTGCGCCAGCGGGGGTGAAAAAGAAATCGCGCGTTCTCAAGGGAACGCGCGATGGACTTTCCTCGGAGCGATCACGGCGGCGGCGAGCGCCTTCACGAGGTCGAGAGCCAGGAAGGGGAGAATCCCCATCGTCACGGCTCCCCCGAGACTCCCGGTGAGTATCGCGAGCTGCGCCACGCCACCAAGATAAATGAGTGCGATGCCGGCGGCGGCGGCCCCGAACCGGGCGACGAAGGTGGTCGCGCCCGTGAGCAGCCACCCTGCCGCGAACGCCGCCACCGGGTACGCGATCAGGTAGCCGCCGGTCGGGCCGAGCAGCCGGGCGATCCCCGGCGCCCCGATTGGCGCGAACACCGGGAGTCCGGCCGCCCCGGCGGCCAGGTACAGCGCCATGCTCGCCGCGCCCGCGCGCGGACCGAGCCAGAAACCGGCCAGCACCACGAGCAGGGGCTGGAGCGTGATCGGCACCGGCGTCCACGGCAGTGGAATCGCGACCTGCGAGGCCGCCGCCAGGGCGGCCGCGAACCCGACGATTCCTACGAGCGTCGCCGGAAGCGACCGCGGACGAGAGAGAGTGAGCTCGGTCATTCAGTTCGTTCGCTCCACGCTGAGGGCCACGGCATCCCCGCCGCCGAGACAGAGAGTCGCCAATCCGGTGTGCGCGCCACGATCCTGCATCGCGTGGAGCAACGTCGTCAGCACGCGCGCCCCGCTCGCGCCGATCGGATGTCCGAGCGCGATCGCGCCGCCGTGCACATTCACGCGGTCCCAGTCCCACCCGAGTCCCTGCCCGTCGGCGAGCGCCTGCACGGCGAACGCCTCGTTGGCCTCGATCAGGTCGTAGTCGGAGATCCGGGTTCCGCTCTTCTGCATCAGGTTCCCCACCGCCCGGATCGGCGCGAAAAACAGCTCCTGCGGCGCCACCGCGCCGGTGGCGTACGCGGTGATGCGGGCTAGGACCGTGAGTCCGTTCGCGCGCGCGTACTCCTCCGATGTCACCACCAGCGCCGAAGCTCCATCGTTGAGGCTCGACGCGTTGCCTGCCGTCACCGTGAGATCTTCGGGCTTGCCGCCCTTCGACGGAAAAGCCGGGCGCAGCTTCGCGAGCGATTCGGGCGCGGTGTCCTTGCGCGGCCCCTCGTCGGCGCTGACGACCGTGGAGCCCTTGCGGCCGGGGACCTCCACGGGGACGATCTCGGCGTCGAACTTCCCCTGCTCCATGGCCGCGACGGCCTTCTGGTGCGACGCCG
The DNA here is from genome assembly GCA_964385525.1 of uncultured Gemmatimonadaceae bacterium. Classification (GTDB taxonomy): domain Bacteria; phylum Gemmatimonadota; class Gemmatimonadetes; order Gemmatimonadales; family Gemmatimonadaceae; genus DATKCV01. The sequence continues at coordinate 3,029 of CAYLPM010000094.1, read as the reverse complement.
CCGCGAACGCATCCTGCTCCTCGCGGCTGACGCCCGCCTTGCGGGCCGTGTACTCGGCATGCGCACCCATGTGCACGTCGCAGAACGAGCACCACAGCCCATCGCGGATCACGCCATCGACGAGCTGCTGGTCGCCGAGCTTCACGCCGTTCCGCATCCCGTATACGTAGTACGGCGCGTTCGACATCGACTCCTGGCCGCCGGCGACGATCGTGCGAGCGTCGCCGGCGCGAATCGCCTGCGCCGCCAGCATCACGGCCTTGAGGCCCGATCCGCACACCTTGTTGACGGTGAGCGCGGAGACCGTCGGCGGCAGCCCCGCCTTGATCGCGGCCTGTCGCGCCGGCGCCTGGCCCACCCCGCCCTGCACGACGTTCCCGAAGATGACCTCCTCGACGTCGGCATCCGGTACGTCGGATCGGCGGAGCGCCTCGCGAATGGCGATGGCACCGAGCTCCGGCGCGCTCAACGCCGAGAGCGCGCCGAGGAACTTGCCGATCGGCGTGCGGGCGGCGGCGACGATGACGGGCTGGCGTGCAGGATCGGACATCCGGTGCCTCGGTCGCGGGAAACGCGCGGCCGTCGGGCCGCGTGGGTAAGCTATCGGGCCCCGCCGTTCGATTCAACGCGCGCGGCCGGCGCCAGTGCCCGCGTCGCGAGCTGATCCTCGAGTCGCGCCAGCAACTCGGCGACCGGAAGAATCTCGGGGCGGGCCTTCTCCCCGGAGCCGCGCACCCGCAACGCCACCGCGTCCTGCTCGGCTTCGCGCTTCCCGACCACGGCGAGGTACGGGATCTTCATCATCGCGCCTTCGCGCACGCGGTACTTGAGCGTCTCCGAGCGGTCGTCGAGGTGCGCACGGATGCCGCGCGCCGCCATCCTCTTCGTCACCGACTCCGCGAAGTCGCGCACATCCTCCGAGATTGGCAGGACGCGCACCTGCTCCGGAGCCAGCCAGAGCGGGAAGTGCCCCGCGTAGTGCTCGATCAGGCCGCCGACAAACCGCTCCATCGACCCCACCAGCACGCGGTGCAGCATGACGGGCCGGTGCGCCTGGTTGTCCGCACCCGTGTACTCGAGCTGGAACCGTTCGGGCAGGTTGAAGTCGAGCTGCACCGTCGGCCCCTGCCACTTGCGCCCGATCGCGTCGATGAGCTTGAAGTCGAGCTTCGGGCCATAGAACGCGCCGCCGCCCTCGTCGATCGTGAACGCCTGCGCGCGCTCGCGCAGCACCTGCGCCAGCATCTCCTGGGCGCTCTCCCACTGCTCCGGCGCGCCCATCCCGTTTTCGGGCCGCGTCGAGAGCTCGATCGTGTACGGGTAGCCGAACGTCCGCAGCATCTCGTCGACGAGATCGAGCAGCCGCGCGATCTCCGTCGGCACCTGTTCGGGCGTGCAGAACACGTGCGCATCGTCCTGCGTGAATCCGCGCACGCGCAGCATCCCGTGCAGCACTCCGCTCCGCTCGTACCGGTAGACCGTCCCGAATTCCGCGTATCGTATCGGAAGATCGCGATACGAGCGCACCTTCGTCTGGTAGATGCAGATGTGGCCCGGGCAGTTCATCGGCTTGGCCCGATAGGAGGCGCCCTCGACCTCCATCGCCCCGAACATGTTCTCCCCGAAGTTCTCGAGGTGCCCCGAGATCTCGAACAGCCGCTCGCTGACGATGTGAGGCGTGTACACCAGCTCGTAGCCGTGCCGCAGGATGAGATCGCGCTCGTACGTCTCGATCTCGTTGCGCACGATCGCGCCGCGCGGATGCCAGAGGATTAGCCCCGAACCCACGCGCTGGTCCGTCGAGTAGAGGTCGAGCGCCTGCCCGAGGACGCGGTGATCGCGCCGCTTCGACTCTTCCAGGCGGAACAGGTGCTGCTCGAGATCCTCCTTCCGGAACCACGCCGTGCCGTAGATGCGCTGGAGCATCTGCCGGTGCTCGTCGCCGCGCCAGTACGCGCCGGCGGCGCTGAGCAGCTTGAAGTGCTTGATGTACGACGTGTCCGGAACGTGTGGACCACGGCACAAATCGAGGAACGGGCCGTCCTGGTACGTCGAAATCACTTCATCGTCGCCGAGCTCCGACAGCCGCTCGAGCTTGAGCGGATCGTCGGCAAAGCGTCGCTGCGCCTCGCGCCGATCGACCTCGTCGCGCACGAACGGAAGCTTCTCCTGGACCACCTTGCGCATCTCCGCCTCGAACACGGCGAGATCGTCGGGCGTGAATGGACGCTCGACCTCGAAGTCGTAGTAGAAGCCGTCCTCGATCGCCGGGCCAAAGCCGATCCTGGCGTCCGGGCGCAGGCGGCGCACGGCGGTCGCCAGCACGTGAGCCGCGGAGTGCCGCAACACGGCGAGCGCTCGCGGATCGCTCGCGCCGGGCGCGCTCCCGATGGCATCCTTCTCCGTGATGACCCGGAACCGTCCGCCGCGACGGATCGGCGTCACGAGGTCCTGCACATCGCCGTCGATCTCCACCGCGAGGGCCGCGCGGAGCAGACCGGCGCCGATGGACGCGACGACGTCACGCGCGGACGTCCCGCGCGCCACTTCGCGGCTCGAGCCATCGGGGAGCGTGAGCGCCACCGTGGCGCGGTCGCCACCGTTGGATGCGTCGTCGATCATGATCGGGAGCTCTGGCGCCGTCAGCGATCCGTGCGCAGGACCGGCGGGACCGCGTCGGCGAAGTAGAAGTAGAGCGCGATGCCGACGACGATCACGAGGGCGACCACCACCCAGAAGGCCACGCGCCGCAACGGCGCCCGCTCATCGGGCGTCTCGCGACTCTCCCGCGGTTCCCGCGGTTGCGGGTCGAGCGTCCGCGGCTCCGTGCGCGGCTCGTCGATCACATACGGGTCGTCAGGCTGCTCCGGCATCGGCTCACTCGGCTCTCGAACGCGCTCGCGAAGCAGGGGTCGACTGGCCCTGAATTTGCACCCCGGCTCGCCTTACACCTCGCGGTAAGTTATCGTTCTGCAACCACCTCCGCTACGGGTTGCCCACATGAGCTTCCGCTATCGCGACGACGATTC
>CAYLPM010000093.1:0-15273 GCA_964385525.1 uncultured Gemmatimonadaceae bacterium | reverse complement strand
GCGAGCGCGCCCCGTCCTCCACGTAGACCACGTCCGCACGCGCGGCGAGCTGCGTGCGCGTGGAGCCGTTCACGAGCGCCGTCCCGCTCAGCGTGCCGGCCAGTGGAAAGTCGTCGACGAAGGCCCGCACGAGCGACATCTGCACCGGCCGCGCCTCGACGCGCAGGCCACGCGCCCGCATTCCCGTGGCGTCCCCGATGCCGACCTCGCCGAAGGCGATCACGCGGCTGCGGGCGCCGCGCGCCGGATCGAGCGCCAGATCGGCATCCACCTGCATGGCGCGCAGCGGTCCCGTGAGGGCGGCACGCCCGCTCAGCGTCCCCGTCACCTGCAGGTCGAGCTGCGGCACGAGCTGTTCGATGAGCCGCGTATCGAGAGCCGTGACGCGAAGATCCGTGTCGTGGAAGATCGCCTCGGTGGCGAGCGTCAGGCCGAAGTCGCCGGCGAGGCGCGATTCGCGCACGGCGATGTTCGCGTCACGGGCCACGTACGTCGCCGTGTCGTCGTGCCGCGTCATCACGAACGCGAGCGATCCCGACCCCTCCGACGGCAGCCGCGGATACAACCAGCGGAGATCCGCGGTCGCGACCGGGTCGCCCCGGAGATCCAGGCGCATGTCACCCGGATCGAACACGTACTTGCCGCCGCCCGTGATGATCGATGCCGGGAGGACCGCGCGCGTGTCGGTGAACCAGAGGGAGTCGCCGTTGAACGCGAACTCTCCCCGCAGCGCGCGCACGTCGACGACGGGAGGACGAAACGGCTCGGCGATCAGCGCCAGCGAGTCCACCACGACGAGCCGCGACTCGAAGTCGGGGTGGGCGAGACGCACCTCGCCCAGCATCGCGTGAATGTCGCGGAACTGCATGATCTGCTGCCAACCGCCCGGCACGGGCACGACCTCGCTGCGTCCCGCGCCCGCCACGACGGCCGAGGCCGCTGCCTCGCGCGCCGCGGGTGCCAGCTCGTCGTCCGGCGCCCAGGGCGTCCGCACGATCAGCAGCCCGTTCTCGATCTCCACGTCCCTGAGCACGATCCAGTCGCCCCATCCCCCGCCGCTCGACGGGCCAGCCGCGGCCGTGTCGCCGGCAAAAAGGCGTGACACGTTCCACTCGCCGTCCGGTGGCCGATCGAGCACGATCACCGGCCGCACGAGCACGATGTCGTCCAGGATCACCCGCTGCTCGAGCAGCGCGCGAATGCTGTACCCGGTGCGTGCCTCGTCGATGGCGAGGAACGGTCCGCCCGCGCTGTCCGAGATCACCACATCGTGCAGGGTCACGCCACGCAGCAGGTTGCCGCTCACGCGTCCGACCTGCACCTGTCCGTTCACACGCTCACGAAGGATGTCGAGCGCGAGACGCCGCACGCGCTCGCGACCGAAGTCCGAGCTGGTGATCACTAGCACGGCGACCACGATCACCGCGAGCACGGTTGCCAACACGAGGGCGATCGCCTGGAGGAGACGATGCATCAGTACGCCTGCCCGATCGAGAGGTGCAGCTGCAGTCGGCTCAACAGGGACCGGCCGGTGCATCCCGAGTACACGCGTCGCTCATCGAGCCTGACGATCTCGTTCGCACCGTTCGGGCCTTCGGCCTCCGTCAGGACGGGAAGCGACTCGTTGAGGCACGGGTTCACGCCGAGGTCCACGCGAATGGGACCGATGGGCGTCGTGTAGCGGACGCCGACGCCGGGCGTCAGCGCGGCCGTGTTCCCCGAGATCGTAAAGACGTTCTGCTCCCCGACGATCGCGCCATCCAGGAACACCGCGCCGCTGAGCTCCCCCCAGATGCCGAACCGCAGCTCGACGCTCCCCTCGAGGATCGAGTTGCCGCCGAGTGGCCGTGGCTGGAAATCATTGCTCCGGAGGCGCACGGTGTCACCGTCGATCACCTGCTCCGACGACAGCGCGCACCCCGACACGCCGGCGAGCGAGACATCACAGCCGATCGCCTCGAGCTTCGACGGGGCGATCGTGAGCACGCGCGGACCGAGCTGATTCTCGCCGTATCCGCGGACCGACGTCGACCCCCCGGCGTAGAACCGCTTGCGCGGATGCAGGATCGGTTCGAGCGACGACTGGAGCCCGACCGCGCCGGCAGTGCTGCCCAACGCGCGCACCGCGCCCACGCGGAGACGTCCCGCGATCACGTTGTTGCCGAGCGGCAGATAGGCCGTGCCTTCCGCGGTCGCGCGATTGTAGCGGAAGTCCGAACCCGAGAGCGCGGAGGCGTGCTCGACGCTCGCGCGCGCCCGCCAGCCGCGCGTGGCCGAGAGCGGATCGTTCGCGCGGTCCGCGGTCGCCGAGATCGAGAACGGCGAAAGGCGATGCGGCTGCTGCAACGCACCGATCGTCTCCGTCTCACAGACTCCGAAGTTGAGGCACAGGTAGACGTCGCTCGCGTCCATTCGGACGATCTCGAAGCGGTAGTTCGCGCTCGACGTGATCCGGGCGGCGAGGTCGCGCGTGAACGTCCCGGTCGCGCCGTAGCCGCGATCGACGAACACGCCGGGCGCGCTGCGGCGATGGCCGAACACGCCCACGCTCACCGCGTTCAGGGGCGATCGGAACCAGGGCTGCCGCACCTCGGCGCTGGCCGTCCAGTTCGGGTCCAGGAACGGACCGATGTCGCCGTCGATCCCCGCGCCCACCCTCTCGAACGGTCCCTTGCCGCTGAGCTGCCTCGCGAGCAGGTTGCCGAGTGTGCCGCGCAGCTCGAGACGCCGGGCCTGACCGTACCAGTTCCAGTTCGTGTAGCGTACCTCGAGCTGCCCGAAATCCACGGTGGTGAAGCCGGCGGCGGCGCGTACGTACTGGAGTGGCGCCTCGCGCACCGTGATGTCGATCAGCTTCGTCGAGTCCCCCTGCGGCGGAACGACGATCGCGGCATGCTGGAACAGCGCCGATTCGTACAGGATGCGCTGACTGCGCAGCACCTCGGAGCGCCGGTAGATGTCGCCTTCCCTGATCAGGAGCGAATTCAGAATCGTGCGCTCGGCGATCCGCTCGTTCCCGGAGATCACGATGTCGCCGATCGTGGTGCGCCAGCGCGGATCGACCCGGATCTCGATCGCGGCCGAGCGCGTCTCCTCGGCGACGGTGACCACCGTGTCGATTACTGCATCGGCGTAGCCTGACTGCCAGAGCGCATTCCGGATCCGCACGCGGCTCGAGTCGAGGGCGAAGAGATCGAGCGGCTGACCGGCGCGGAGGAGCAGGAGATCCCGGACATCCTCATCGGGTAGAATCGCCGGCGGACGAATGACGCGGATGGAGGAGATCAGCGTCGGCGGGCCTTCGTCGACGGAGAGCGTCACACGGACCTTGTCGCCGTCGTCGTTGAGCGCGGTGACGGCCGTGTCGACCGTCGCCTCGCGGTACCCGTGGCGCCAGTAGTAGATCCGGATGCGCAGCATGTCGCGCGCGAGCTCGGGACGCTCGAGCCACGATTTGTCGACGAAGTACGGCGACGTGCTGACGGTGCAGAGCAGGAGGAGGCGGAAGAGCGCGTTCCGGCAGGTCGACTCGTGCGTCTGGATCGCGTCGCGGAGTCCGTCCTCGTCGACGGACGCGACGCCGGTGACCTCGAGCTCCACGACCTCCGGACGCTCGACCTCGCTGGCGGACCCCTGCGACAGCGAGATGCGGGGCACGCAGAGGAGGAGAGACCAAGCCAGGAGGCGGAGGACGGGCCGGAGCACCCTGACTTCAGTCGCAAGGGTCGGGCCCGGTGTCCGGTACTCCCGGAGCCGCCCGAGCCCCCCGGGGAAGCGAGCAGGCGGCCTACAACCCGCTCAAGAGCGCATCGTTGTTCGGTGTCCCCGCAATCCGCTTGATGAGCCACTCCATGCCCGCCTGCGGGGGCATCTGCTGGAGGCCGCGACGCAGCGTGTACACGGCATCGAGCTGATCAGGCCGGAAAAGCTTCTCCTCGCGTCGCGTTCCACTCGTGGCGATGTCGAAGGCGGGGAAGATCCGCTTCTCGGCCAGCGAGCGATCGAGCTTGATCTCGCAGTTGCCCGTGCCCTTGAACTCCTCGAAGATCACGTCGTCCATTCGCGAGCCGGTCTCGACGAGCGCCGTCGCGATGATCGTCAGCGAGCCGCCGCCGTGTTGCGGCGCGACCGCGCGCGCCGAGCCGAAGAACGCCTTGGGCTTGGCCATCGCGGTCGCATCGAGGCCGCCGGACAGCGTGCGACCGGTGCCGCGCTCGGCCGTGTTGTGCGCGCGGGCCATGCGCGTGAGCGAGTCGAGCACGATCACCACATCACGGCCGCCCTCGACGAGCCGGCGCGAGTGCTCGAGCACCATCTCGGTCACATCCACGTGGCGCTCGGCGGGCTGGTCGAAGCTGGACGCGATCACCTCGCCGACGCCCCACGAGATCGCTTCGCTGACTTCCTCCGGACGCTCATCCACGAGGAGGATCAGCAGGACCGCCTCCGGATGATTGAGCGCGACGCCCTCGGTGATCGCATGCAGCAGCATCGTCTTCCCGGCACGCGCCGGAGCGACGATCAGCGCGCGCTGACCGAACCCGATCGGCGCTATCAGATCGATCGCGCGGCGCGTCAGCTCGGGACCGACCTTGGCGGGCTTCCCCGTCTCGAGGGTGAGCTTGCGATCGGGATAGGACGCGATGAGGGAGCTGAACTCGGGGCGCCCCATGGCGGCCTCGGGATCCAGCCCGCTGACGGCCTTGATCTCGGCGACCGCCAGCCGACCGCGCTGATCGCGGCCGACCGCCGCCTCGAGGGTGTCGCCTCGCCGCAACGCGTGCTGGCGCGCGATCTGGGGCGGCACGAACGGATCGCCGGCTTCCGCCAGATAGCTGTTGCCGGCACGGCGGATGTACCCACCGTCTCGCGCCGAGTCGAACCATCCGGTGATCTCGCCCTCGGCGGTGACGATCGCCACGGGTGCGCTCTGTTGCCCGCCCTCACGCCTCGGACCGCGTCCGCGACCACGGCGCTGGCGCCGGCCGTTCTGTTGCCCCCCTCCCTGCTGACCGGGACCGCCGGGCGCGTAGCCGCCGCGATCCCCGCGATCGGTACGCTCGGGACGACCCTCGGCTCGCTCGCCGGCGGTCTCGGCGCCGCCAGCAGTCTCCGGCCGTCCCTCACCGTGGCCGTCTGGAGCGCCGGTCTCTGGCATCATTTCGTCCGAGTTTCGATATGGGTTGGGCTCCGCGGCGGAATCCGTCGAGGGGCCCCTGAAGGGCCGCTGTCCGCGGCCGCGACGGGAAGGGCGACGACGCTCGTTCATGCAACTGGATTGGTCATGGGTGGACGTTCGATGTGCACGGGGGCGAAGTGCCCGGACGTACCGCATCGAGAAACTGGAAATTGCCTGAGATCGCTCGCCCGATCCGCATGCGCGGCTGCTCGATGGCGATGAGACTCGCCGCGCGGATCAACACTCGATATGGGGGTGGTCAGCGCGCCGCGCGTCTTCCAGCGGTACCCCTCGGCACGCGGATTCCACACGCGGTCCGAGCTGGTCCTCACCTGTCAGTTGACGCGGGGGCTCGCCTGCCTCGTACAGCGGGTGCCGGGCGGAAAATCCAACCGCCGTCGCACCCTGCGCGACCGGGGTGGCTCCTCGGACGTGCCGGCAGACACTACGAGTATGACCACTAAACCCGTTTCGCGCAACCTCCCGCTCCCCCCTTCAGGTACCAGCGGGTGGTCACACGGGCAGAATCACGCGCCGCGAAGAGTGCGAACTTCATGCCGGCCAGGGGCCCAAGGGCCGATCATCACGCCGCCTGCCCGCTCGTCTCGCCCGGCTTGCAGCCGACTCCGTCCAGCCTTCGGACGATTCCAATGACTCGACGGCACAACTCCACGATTCGCTCGACGGCCTCCTGATGCTCGTCATCGAGCGGCTCCATCCCGAGCAGCTGCACCTCGGCGAGGAGCGCCGCCAGCGGATTGTTGAGCGAATGCTGCATGCGGAGGGCGATCTCGCCCGCGGCAACGAGCCGCTGCGTGCGGCGCAGCGCATCGCGCACCTGCTCGGCGCCTGTTCCGTGCCCGGCGACGGCCATCGCGTTGGCGACCGCCTCGCCGAGCAGGGGAACGATCTCTTCGCGCGCGACGAACCGCGCGCCCAGCGCCGAGGCATCGATCACGTCCTGCCGCGAGGCACCATCGCCGGCGGATGCACCGGTGAGTATCACGGCCGCGCCACCGTAGCCGGCGGCCCGGATGCGCCGCAGCACGGCGACGCCGGTCTCATCGCCGATCGTCGCATCGATGAGCACGCAGTCCGTGCGCTCGAGCGCGAGCGTCGTGGCTCCCGGGTCGAGTGTCTGCGTGTCCAGTCCGGGCGCCGTCGACGCGAGGACCTCGAGCACGAGCGACCCGACGGCGGGCGACTCGGCGATGACTGCGAGGCGCGGGGCTTCGGTGGACGTCGTCCGCGGCGTCATCATGCTTGCTCGATCCTCCGCCACGCACGCCGAATCCCCCATGCACCTCGATTGGCGTCTCGATACATTTCCGCGATGAGTTCCTTCACGCCGGACATCGATGCGGAGCTCGCCGAGGCCGTTCGCGCATACCGGGATGGTGGCCAGACCGCCGAGCTGCTCTCGCGTCTCGAATCGGTTGCGGCGCGGGCGTCGTCGGAGCACCTGATCGAGGCCGCCGAGCCGTATCGGCAGATACCGGAAGTAGCGGGGCCGCTGTACGAGCGGATCGTCGCCGAGCGGCCGGACGACGCGCGCGCGCTGGTGATTCTCGGCAACGCGTACTGGCTCGCCGGCCGCGGCCCCGACGTGGTCGGCGAGCTCGCGGACCGCGCCATCGCCGCGGACCCGAGCCATCGTGGCGCGTGGCATCTCTGGGCGCTGTCCGAGCCTGTGGCGCGAGCGCGATTGGCGCGTTGGCGGCAGGTGGTCGCGCGCTTCCCGGAGGACGAGCTCGCGCACGCGGTGATGGCGGACAATGCCGCCAGTCTCGCCGGCGGGGAGGGGGATCGGGAGGCGCTTTCGCTCGCCATTGAGACCTACGAAGCGCTCCTGGCGCGGGCCGCAGTGCCAGCGCAGCGCGACGCCCTGGAGGCGGCGCTGCGGACGCTGCGCGAATGGCGTCTGTGACGCGAGCGCATCGGGCAGAGCCGATGGCGGGAGCCCCGCGCACCGGCGTGCGGCGGTGCGCCGACGGGATCAGGCCGAGACGTTGTGCACACGCGGCGACATGGACGCAACGGCATCGAGTACGTCGCGCAGGTCGAACGGCTTCATCAGGTGTGGCGTCTTGCAGGCAACGATCAGCGTCTGCGCGATCTCCGTGATGTCGCCGGTCATGAACAGCGTGGCCAGGGAGAGGTGCGGCTGGTAGGCGACGGCCCAGTGAAAGAACTCATCGCCGCGCATGTCGCCTCTGAGGCGCAGGTCGACGAGAAGCACGTCGAACCGTTCCGTCTTCACGCGCTCGAGGGCCGATTCCCCGCGGAGGAACCAGACGACGTCGTAGCCCGCGCGCGAGAGGCAGACCTCCAGCGCCCTGCAGATGGCGTCCTCATCATCGACGACGAGAACTCGTACACGCTCTCCGTATCGCATCGCTGCCTCGCTTTGCGTTTACCGCGATCCGCGGCTGGCCGGCGCGGATGCGCCGGCAGTGTCGTGCCGGGCGGTCAGCCGCCGCCATTGAGCTGCATTCGTCGCGCGAGAAGCGCGACGAGCTCCTCCGGCGACAGGCTGTCGCGCAGGGATGTGCCCCTGAGCCCCGTCGCCGCTCGAAACTGCCGATTGAGATGACGCGGCGCGCTGTATCCGAGTCGCGCCGCCGCGTCCTCCACGAGGCACCTCGAGTCCTGCAGATAGCCATAGGCACGCAGGAGCCGAGCGGACTCGTGGACCACTCGCGGCGAGACGAATCCCGCCCGCTGAAACTGCCGATAGAGCTTTCGAATCGTGACGCCCGCCTGCGACGCCATGTGGGGCACGGAGGCGAACTCCTCGGGATTGCGCAGCAGTCGTTCGAGGGCGATCGCCGTGGCGCTGGGCAGCTTGGACAAGGGATCCCTCAGCTGATCGATCAGCAGATCGCCGAGGACGTACCCCCGCAGCCCCTCGAGGAGCGCCAGAAAGCGCCGTGGCTCGTCCTCCACGCGGTGCAGAACCATTTCCTCGATGCCCGTCCGGGCCAGTTCCAGCATGGCCCGCATGGAGGGCGGCGAGAGAATCGTGTACACGACGATCGGCAGAGAGGGATGCCGGTCGCGCAGCTGCCGGACTTCCGGAACTCGAATCTCCCCGGGGCCACCCGGGTCGACGACCAGAACGTCGACGTGACGGCTGCGGAGGAGCTCCTGCAGCGACTCCCAGCCGTCGGCCGTCGTGAGCGAATGACGCTGGCCGAGGACGACTCTGAGGTGCGCGAGGAGCGGGAAGGGGAGGTGAGCGACGACTTCCACGAAGGTCCGGATCGCGTGTCACAAAATGGCACCCGGTTGTCATAAAATGCACATTTACGGAATGCAAAGCGACCCTACCTTCGGGGCAGTTGCTCTCCCACCGCCAACCTCCCCCCGAGGATATCACTATGCGTCGCAAGCTCTCCGTGGTCGCGCTGCTGTCCGTCATCAGCCTGTTCTCCGCCTGCGCCGGCATCACGAGCCCCAACCAGGATGGAGATGAGGAGCGCTGCCAGGTGACGCAGGGATCCGATACCCGCTGCGGCAGTGATACCCTCGGGAACTGAGTGACGCTCGGGTTTCTCATGGTTTCGACGAGGCTGCGGGCGGCAACCCGCAGCCTCGTGCTCCGGCTATTCGTAGACTCCGGCCAATCCTGACTGCCGGGCACCTCGAGATGCTCTTCATCTCGAGACACACGGTGGTCCGAGTGGCCGGCTATTTCGAGAGTCCTGCCATCTCGCGCATCGAGTGGATCGCCGAGACCACCGGCTGCACACCCGCCGGAACTTCGGCCGGCGGTTTGACCGCAACCGCGACCCCCTGCTCCAGCTCGCTCAAGCTCTGCTCCGCGTCGAACACGATCTGATTGAACCGGTGCGTCGTCGCCAGCTCGAGCGCGCGTCGCAGCGCATTCCGCGCCGCCGCGACATGACCAAAGACGCGCTGGCCACGACCGACGTACAGATGGAAAACCGTCTCCAGCATCGGGGGTAGCGAGGCACTCGCCAGCTCCCGCCGGTATTGCTCGAACACCGGCTCGCATTCATCGAACGCCGCGATTTCCAGCAGGTTGAGCGTGGCGACCCAGCGCGAGTACTGCTCCTGCGCCGTGGTGGCCAGAATCAGGTGCGCGTCTCGCGCCGCGGTTCGTATGCCGAGCTCGAAGAACGACGCCGCGATGTCCGCCAGCACGCGGTCGCGAAGCACCGGCTCCTGCACATCGTCCAGCGCTTCGAACGCGAAGCACACGGCGCGCTCGTAGTCACCCCGACGGTGCGCGACATCCGCACGGTCGTGAAGCGCGATCGCGCGCACCTCGCGCAGGCGCTCGCTCTCGGCGCGACGAATCGTCTCCTCCAGGATGGCTTCGGCCTGCGGGAGATTGCCTCGATCGATGGCGACCTTCGCATCACCGATCCGGGCTCTGAGCATCTTGCTGAGATCCCCGGTGTCGCTGGCGAGACGTCCCGCTTCCGCGTAGGCCTCCAGGGCAGGTCCGTACTCGCCCTGCAGACGCAGACAGTAGCCCAGACGCATGTGCGCATCGATGACCACCTCTGCATCCTCGGTCGGGCGCGCATGCTCGATGACCGTGGTGTAGACGTCGGCCGCAAGTCCCCAACTGGCCTTGTGGTTCAGCGCCCGCCCATACGCCATCAACCTCGGCGCGATGGTGGTCATCGTCGGCTTCGGCGCGTCCTTCATCCCATCCAGCACTCCCCCCAGGATCAGCCGGATCGGATCGCCCACCGAGATCTCCTCCACCTCTTCGCGCGCTGCGCGCAACGACCAGGAATCGTCGGCCACCAGCCCGGCGCCTTCCTCGAGCCACGCATCGAGCAGCCGGAGCACGACCAGTCCCGCAGTCGTCGACCGCCACTCCGCGTCCATCTCCTGCATGGCCGCAAGCACCTCGAAATAGGCGAGGTGCCGCAGCGTCTCTCTCTTCGCGTTCACGGATGCTCCTCGTTGAGCAAAGGACTGTACGAACGATGCCGGGTGATCAAAGGCCAGACAATGCCACTTTTCTGACAACCGAGTGCCATTTTCTGACAGCCAATTCAGAACTTGTGACCGAACTCGAGCTCGATCGTCAGCGTTCGACGCATCGCCCGAGGCTCCGCATCGCTCGCGTTCGCTACGACGAAGACGACTTACGGACGCGTGTCGATAGCAGGGTGCGGTCTCGCCACCGTTCGCGGATCGCCGTCCGACACATAGCGCGTCCTCGTGCGCTCGAGATGGTCGAGCACGCGCTCCAGCTCATCCCCGAAGACCTGCACCCTCGGCAGACGCCGCGCGTCGAACTTCGGATCGTACGGGCTGCGCGCCGGCCCCCCCGCCACCTCGAGCACCACATCGAACTCGTAGCGCACCACGCGATCGCCGGTCTTCCGCCGCTCGGTCCATTCACCCGCGTACGCCAACTCGCGGTTGCTCGGCCACATCCCCAGGGGCAACGCGAAGCTGCGCACCTCGTAGCCGGGGACGGCCGAGTCGATCGCCATGATGCCTCGGGCGATCTGTTCCTGGACGAAGTCGTCATCGCCCCGCGCGAGGTTCGCATGCCAGAGGGTGTGGTTGCACAGCTCGAAGCCCTGCTGGGCGAGGAAGCGTAGCTTTTGATGGCGCCACGCCGTCTTCTGGCCCTCGATCCCCTTGTCGCCGAAGAAGGAACGGCCGGCTTCCGCGCCGGGCAGCACGCAGAACACCGCCCTGTTCTCCCAATCGGGGTGCTCGCGATGAAATTCGAGCCAGATCCCGACCGCGCTGAAAGGGTCGATCTCCAGTGTACCGTCCTCGCGCTCCAGATATCGGAATTGGCCGGGCGAGGCATCATCGAATGTGAAGACGACCGGCGAGAGGCCTGACCGGAGGTCGATCGCCCGATCGACCACATCCGCGAGCGAGACAGGGCGATAGCCGCGTCGATGGAGCAGCTCGAGATCGTCGCGGAATCGGTCGTGGCGACGCTCCCAGCGCGCCTCGGTCTCTCCGATCAGATGGTATTCCAGAATCGGGATGCGTCCGAGCTCGTTCGGCTCGCGGTCCGCCGTGCTCGACGCGACGAACACTCTGAAGGATGAGGATGTCTCGCGTCGGTCCGGAGCGGGCACGTCGCGCATGGCGAGCACTGCCGTGGAGTCAGCGATGAGGTGCGGCGAGGCGGCGGTGGCACGGGAATCGTAGCCCTCGCAGGCGAGCGAGAGCGAAGCGATCAGCGCGAGCGACACAGGACTGCGCGACACTTCTATATTCCTTGCGAAGGACCGGCTGCTGGGCATCGCCCGGCAGACGCCCCGTTGCCAGGGAGGTCACGAGAGGGCGCCCGAAGGAGCGACGAACTCCCACGGGGCACGATCGCTCGCCAGGACGCGCTCGTCGATCACGGGAAACCTCACAGGCTGACAGGCGTATCACTGTGGATCATGAACCGGGCGGATACGATCCAGGCACGGGCCCGATGAGTCTGGCCGAGCGACTGCAGTTCCGTCTGCGGCTCTTCATGGATCTCGTGCGCCACGGCCCCGCGGATGAGTCTGGTCTTTCCGCCAGCGACTGGCTTCGCCGCCGGTGGCGATCGTTGGCTCTGCTCGGCGTGGCGGTCATCGGCGTGCTCACGCTCGACGCGTGGCTGGTCACCTGCGGGTTCCAGCAATGTCCTTCCGCCGCCGAGATCCGTGCGTTCCGGCCGCCCGAAGGCGGGCGGATTCTCGATCGCGAGGACCAGCCCATGGGCCGGCTGGTCAACATCCGGCGCATCAACGTCCCGCTCTCAGGGATCCCCGAGCACGTTCGCCATGCATTCCTCGCCGTGGAGGATCGTCGCTTCTACGAGCATGACGGTCTCGATCTCCGCGGCTTCGTCCGTGCGGCACTCCGCAACGTCACATCCCTGGGCGTTCGCGAGGGGTTCAGTACCATCACCATGCAGGTGGCGCGCAATGCGTTCGTCGCCCGGCGTTTTCGCGAGCGCACCCTTCGCCGCAAGCTGATCGAGCTGCGGCTGGCGCGTCTGCTCGAGGCGAATCTCGAGAAGGACCAGATCCTCGAGCACTACCTGAACGTCATCTACCTCGGCAACGGTACCTACGGCGTAGAGGCGGCGAGCCGGGACCTCTTCGGCAAGGGGGTGGAGCGGGTCAGCGTCCAGGAAGGGGCGATGCTCGCCGCGCTTCCCAAGGGCCCGTCGGCCTACACGCCGCGACGGCATCCGGAGCGCGCGGTGCAGCGGCGCAATCTCGTGCTCTCGCTGATGGTGCGCGAAGGGTATCTCGCCGGTCCGGCCGCGGAGGAAGCGAGTCGAACGACGCTCCGTCTCGCGCCGGAGAGCAAGGTCCTGCCCGATGAGGATTCCTACGCGCTGGACGCGGTGCGACAGATGGTCGACTCGCTCTTCGGCGACTCGGGCATCGACATCGCCGATCTGACGGTCTACACCACGCTCGACGTGCGCGCGCAGCGGGCCGCTGACAGCGCGGTGGCGCGGCGCGCCGCAGCCATCGAGCGGGAGACTCGCAACTGGTACGGGAATCCCGGGCAGTCGGCGCAGGGCGCGATGGTCGCGATCGACGCGCGTACGGGCGACATCCGGGCACTTGTGGGCGGGAGCCAGTATCACCGCGGGGGATTCAACCGCGCGCTGGCGGCGCATCGCCAGCCGGGGTCGGCATTCAAGCCGTTCGTGTACGCGGCGGCGCTCTCGGCGGGGCTCTCGCCGGCGACGATGGTGGATGACGTGCCGGTGGAGGTGCAGGAGGGCACGAAGATCTGGACGCCCGCGAACTATGGGGACGAGTATCAGGGGCGCGTGACGATGCGGCGGGCGCTCATGCGGTCGTCCAACGCCGCGGCGGTTCGGGTGAGCCGGGCGGTGGGCGAGGCGCGCGTGATCAGCGCCGCTCAGCGGAACGGCATCCGGAGCCCGCTCGCGCCGGTGCCGTCGATCGCGCTCGGAGCGCTCGAGGTGACGCCTCTGGAGCTGGTGGTGGCGTACGCGCCATTCGCGAACGGCGGCCATCGCGTGTCGCCGCGGCTGATCACGCGCATCGACGGTCCGGGCGGGCGGACGATCTGGAGGCAGGAGAGCGAGACGATGCAGGTGATGGATCCGCGCGATGCGTACCAGCTGACGTCGATGCTTCGCTCGGCAGTGGATCGCGGGACGGGGTCGGTGGTGCGCGCTATGGGGATCGGCGGTCCGGTGGCGGGAAAAACGGGGACGACGAACAACGGGACGGATGTGTGGTTCGTAGGTTACACGCCGACGCTGGTGGCCGGCTTCTGGTTCGGGTACGACACGCCGCGGCAGATCAGCGGGAACGCAACGGGTGGCCGGCTGGCGGCGCCGGCCTGGGCGGAGTTCGTGGCGAACGGGTGGCGGGAGCGTGGGAGCGAGCGTGAGTGGGCGGCGCCTCCGGGGATGGTCGCGGTGGAGATAGATGCGGTGACCGGGGAGCTGGCGGGCGAGTGGTGCCCGACGACGCAGCGGGAGTGGTTCAAGCCGGGGACGGAGCCAACGGTGACGTGCCAGGAGCACGCGGGCTGGTATGTCGGCGATGACTGGGCGGATGATCTCGCCGACCGGATCGGGAGGGCGTTCCGGAGGATCTTTCGATTCTGAGCGGTGGGGCGCTGGAACGCCTGCGCCCGGAGAGGTGGACGTCAGAAGAGTGCGTCCGGAGATCCCCAGGCTTACAAGTCCTCGGTCGCGGGCGTGGCACCGCGTCCGGTCGCGACGCTCGCCCTGTCCGGTGTGCCGTCCTCTGCGTTCCTCGCCGCTTCTCCGCGTTCCTCTGCGGTCAATGTCAGGTGCCTGCGCCTTCAGTGTAGGGTGACCTCCACGGTTCGCAGGCTTGGCATCCCTATGAGCAACGCACTCCACGAGTGACGGGAGGGGGACGATGAGGGAGAGGTGGACCGGCGCCGTCCTGATCGGGCTCGCGCTGGCGGCATGTGCGACCGGTGAAGCCCGGGACGCCGTCGACGGACGCTCGCGTACGTCCGGGGGGGCCGCCTCCTCGCGGCAGGCTCCGCCTCGCAACGTCATCATCGTTCTGAGCGACGATCACCGCTACGACTTCATGGGGTTCATGCCGGGCGCGCCGCGGTGGCTCCGCACGCCCGCCATGGACCGCATGGCAGCGGAGGGGGCGCACGTGCGCAACGCGTTCGTGACGACGGCGCTCTGCTCACCCAGCCGGGCCTCGATCCTCACCGGGCAGTATGCGCACCGGCACGGCGTGGTCGACAACACCAGTCCCATTCCACCGGGGACGGTCTTCTTTCCGCAGCATCTCCAGCGCGCGGGGTATCGCACGGCGTACGTCGGCAAGTGGCACATGGGAGAGGACGCCGGGAGTGACCAGCCGCGCGAGGGGTTCGATCACTGGGTGAGCTTCCGCGGGCAGGGCGTGTACGAGAATCCACTGCTGAACGTGAACGGCGAGCAGGTGCGGCGGGAAGGCTACACGACCGACCTGCTGACGGACCTCGCCCTCGAGTGGCTGCGAACGCAGCGCGCGACGGCGGGGCCGGCGGCCGGCGCGCAGGTACGCCCATTCTTTCTGGTCCTCGCGCACAAGGCGGTGCACGCGGAGTTCGTGCCGGCCCCGAGGCACCGCGGGCGCCACGCCGACTCGGCGATCCCGTACCCGGCGACGATGGCGAACACGGTGACCAACTACCAGGGCAAGCCGGACTGGGTGCGCGCGCAGCGCGGCAGCTGGCACGGTGTGGACTACATGTTCCACGGCCAATTCGGATTCGACGAGTTCTACCGCCGCTACACCGAGACGCTGCTCGCGCTGGACGAGAGCATCGGGCGTGTGCTCGGGTACCTCGACGAGTCGGGGCTCGCGCGCAACACGCTGCTGATCTACATGAGCGACAACGGATTCCTGCTCGGCGAGCACGGTCTGATCGACAAGCGGAACGCCTACGAGGAGTCGATCCGGGTGCCGATGCTCGCGTACGCGCCCGGCTGGATCGCGCCCGGGTCCGTGGTGACGAACATGGTGCGCAACATCGACATCGCGCCGACGATCCTGGATCTGGCCGGGGTGGGGACGACCGGGACGATGGATGGGCGCTCGGTGCTGGCGGCGCTCGAAGGCGCT
>CAYLPM010000092.1:0-3062 GCA_964385525.1 uncultured Gemmatimonadaceae bacterium | reverse complement strand
GGCCATCACGGGCACCATGTCGCCCAGGTGCGAGATCTGTCCGATGAATCCACGCTCGATGTCGCCGAAGTGGATGTTCAGCTCGCGGCCGCGCGTCGGTGAGTCGCCCCTGGCCATGTACTGCCGCAGGATCTCGAGCGGGGTCGCGCCCTTCACCAGCATCGAGCCGAGATTGCGGATGAGCGGCGACATGACGTCGCGCCGCTCGAGCGCGAACGCGCTGCCTACGGCGTCCGCCTCCTGCCCCAGCGAGCGGAAGAGCCCTCCGACGACCTTGGTCTGACGGTAGAGCGCGACGAGCCGCTCCTCGAGCGAGCGCGTGAGCCGCATGTAGTAGTAGAGCGCGAGCTTCGCGTCGCGCCCGAGCGCGACGCCAGGCGAGTCGTCCGCGACACGTTTGCCGCGCGGCCGCCGCCCCCTGGCGGCGGAGGAGGCGCGCGATACCATCAGTAGTGCGCCTCGATCCTGTGCCTCGGATCCGCCTGCCGGTGCAACTCGACGAAGAAACGCTTCACGTTCTTGTCCAGACGGCTCTCGCCCATCTGATCGGTATCGACCTCGACGAACGTATAGTGGCCGCCTTCCGGCTTCACCGTCACGACCGCGGTGCCGAGCGGTCCGGAGAACGTGCGCGCTCGCGCCGCGGACGAGACCGGGGACAGTCCGAGGGCGGGAAAATACGTGTCGGCCGCCGCCACGACGTCAGCGGGAACGATGTGCGTGCGATGAAAGTGGCGCATCAGTTGGTCGCGGGCTCATCGCGCGCGGCGCGGACTTCCTGGTACCAGTCCACGCGCTCGAGCGGTCTCGTGGAATCTCTCCGGAACTGGATCGCCACCGCCCATTCCCCGGAGGTGACGTATCGCAGACGGCCGTAATACGAGCCGAGCTCCGGTCCGGGGGTCAGCACGTCCCAGGTGTTCGCCTGATCCTTGCTCGTCGCGAAGATCCGGCCTTCGCCACCATCGATCGGCTCGCGCGTTTCCTTGTCGCGCACGATGACCCGGTAGAGCGTCGGTTCACGCGCGATCGGCGGGAGCGGATCGGAGCTGATGAGGAACTGGTGGTTGTCGGTGACGAGGCGCATCTCGTACGGCCCCGCGGGCTCGCAGGCGATCACCGCGGCGCTCAGGGCGAGCGCGGCGGCGGCGACGGCGAGCACCGCGCGGGGACGGCGTGCACTCATGACTGATAGTACTCGAGGCCGAGGTGCGTGATCTGCTCCTCACCCATCAGGTGGCGGAGCGTGTTCTTGAGCTTCGTCTGCTGGATGAACAGGTCGTGCTCGGGCTGCAGCCCCTGTGCCGCCATCGGGCTCTTGTAGTAGAACGAGAGCCATTCCTGGATGCCCTTCATCCCCGCGCGCTGGGCGAAATCGGAGAACAGCGCCAGGTCGAGCACCAGAGGCGCAGCCAGGATCGAGTCGCGGCAGAGGAAGTTCACCTTGATCTGCATCGGGTAGCCCATCCACCCGACGATGTCGATGTTGTCCCAGCCTTCCTTGTTGTCACCGCGCGGCGGATAGTAGTTGATCCGCACGACGTGCGAGAAGTCCTTGTACAGGTCGGGATACAGCTCCGGCTGCAGGATCGTGTGCAGCACGCTCAGCTTCGACTCCTCCTTCGTCTTGAACGAGGCGGGATCGTCGAGCACCTCGCCGTCGCGATTGCCGAGGATGTTCGTCGAGTACCACCCGGCGAGGCCGAGCATGCGCGCCTTGATCCCCGGCGAGATGACCGTCTTCATCCAGGTCTGGCCGGTCTTGAAGTCCTTCCCCGAGATCGGCACGCCGCGATCGTTCGCGAGCTGGACGATCGCCGGCAGGTCGACCGTCAGATTGGGTGCGCCGTTCGCGAACGGGACGCCCTCCATGATCGCCGCGTAGGCGTACAGCATCGAGGGCGCGATCGACTCGTCGTTGCGCTCCATCGCCCGCTCGAACTGCTCGAGCGTCGCGTGCTGCGGTCCCGCCTTGATGAAGATTTCCGTCGATGCGCACCAGACCATCACCACGCGGTCGCACTGATTGCGGGACTTGAACTCGCGAATGTCCTGGCGAAGCTGCTCGGCCAGGTCACGCTTCGTCTTGCCACTCTTGACGTTGGTCCCCTTGATGCGCGTCACGTAGTGGTTGTCGAACACCGCCGGCATCGGCTTGATCGAGCGCAGGAAGTCCGACAATGGCTCGAGGTCCTTCGCGTCGAGGACGCCCGCCTTGCACGCGGCGGTCAGCGCATCGTCCGGGATCGGATCCCACGCGCCGAAAACCAGATCCTCGAGTGCCGCCAGCGGCACGAGGTCCTTGATCAGGGGCGATCGTCCCTCGGTGCGCTTGCCCAGCCGGATGGTGGACATCTGCGTGAGTGAGCCGATCGGCTTGCTCAACCCGCGCCGGACGCTCTCGACGCCGGCCATGAACGTGGTCGCGACGGCGCCGAGACCAGGGGTCAGCACCCCGAGGCGACCGGTGGCCGGCCGCGGGGCGGTCGGGCTCTCGGCCGACGATGACGAACCCTGCACGGGATCTGTTCTCCTTTCAGGGCCGAGCCGGCGGCGAGGTCTCGAGCGTCGTCGAGCGGACGCGCGGCTCCTCCGCCGACGGCTCGACGACGACCTCGCGCTCGACGCGCAGAGGACGTGTCGCCGCGTGGACGGCCCGGATTCGTTGGTAGACCGTGATCCAGGCGGTCACGGTCAGGAAGATGATGATCGAGGTGAGAACCAGCCCTCCGAGCGCCAGGCCGAAGAAGGCCTGGGGAGCGCTCAACAGGACGACACGCTCCGGACGCTGGACCATTCCGATCTTGGCGTCGATACCGAGCGCCTCCGCGCGCGCCCGCGTGTACGACGTGAGATACGTGCCGACGAGCCCCACGAGCGTCGTCAGCAGCATCGGGACGCTCGCGTGCACCGGATCGATCGCGAAGAACACGGCGAGTCCGCCGAGAATCGCCGCATCGCTCACGCGGTCCAGCGTCGAATCGTAGAAGGCGCCGAAGACGGTGCTGCGATTCGTCCGCCGCGCGACGACGCCATCCAGGACGTCGAACAGGGCCGTGAGG
>CAYLPM010000091.1:0-7679 GCA_964385525.1 uncultured Gemmatimonadaceae bacterium | reverse complement strand
GCGGACGGTCGTGCGCTCGCGCTCCACCTCGGCGGCGCGGGCCGCGGCGACATCCGCGCGGCTGGTCTCGTCGAGGCGGCGGCCGCTGCGGCGCGCCGGCGCGCCGCGCATCGCCGACATCGTCTTGGAGATGTTGGCGGTCACCGCTTCCTGATCGACGGCGCCGCGCTTGCCCTTCTTGCGACGACCTCGATCCGACGTCGGCGCTCCGCCGCCGCCGCTCTTCTTGTCATCCCGGCGCGGCGGCGGCGACCCCCCGGCCGAGACGGGCGCTGGCCGGGGCTGCGCGAACGGGCTCGCGGTGGCCACGGGCTTGGGACGCGGCGCACCCGGAACGACGGGGCGCGGGCGTCCACGGTCCACGGGGCGCGGAGCCGACGGCGCGCCGGCTGTCGACGACGGCGAGGCGGACGCCGCGGGCGCCAGCGGACGCTGCTCCGGCATCGACATCCGCTCGGCCGGTGCGTGGGCGCGTGCCGGCTCTTCGGCCAGACGCTGCGACTGGCGCTCCGATGCGCCGGCCGCGGGGCGCTCGGCTGCGGCCGGACGCTCGAAGTGCGGCTCGCGCGATGGCTCGGCGCTCCCCGGTCGCGCCTCGGGCTCGGCACGCGACGGCGCCGGTGCGCTCGGACGCTCAGTCTCGACGGGCTTCGTGACTTCCGCCTCGACCGGCTCGGCTTCGGCCGCCTCCTCCTCCGGAGGCTTCGGCTGCACCGCGGGACGCCGGCGCCGCCGAACGGCGGGCGCCTCCGTTTCGACGACGGTGGGTGCGGCCGTCGCCTGCGCCGAGGCGACGCCCCGCCGGCGGCGGGTCGCGGTGGGCGCGGCCGAACGCTCGGCCCGCGCGCGCTTCTCCCGCTCCCAGCGGGCGCGCACGCGTGCCACCTGATCGTCGGTCAGCACGCTCATGTGGCTGCGCACCGGCACCTCCATCTGGCGAAGGAGGCCGATCACCTCATCGCTGGGGATGCCGAATTCGCCCGCCATGTCATGAACACGAAGCTTGCTCAAAACCATACCTCCTAGAGGGCCGATTGCCGGCCCGACTCCACCAGCTCGCGAATACCCTTCGCGAGGTTTCGATCCACGATCCCAACGACTGCCGTACTCTCCCGCCCGACCGCCGCTCCGAGCTCGCGCGCCGGGACCGCCTCGACGAAGCGAATCCCGCGCGCCGTCAGCAGTGGCACGACCTTCTCCAAGCTATGCCGTGATGCGTCGGGCGCCACCACCGCGTACGCGAGCTTTCCCCGAAACGCCGCCCCGCGCACCTGCTCGACACCGATCACCACCCCCCGGCTTCGTACGCCGAGGCCGATCAGCCCCAGCAGCTTGCGCCGAGCGGTCTCATCCACCGTCAGGTGGCGGCCGCCTCGCCGCCCTCCGCACTCGCTTCCTCCGCTCCAACACCGGACTCTTCACCGGCCTCGGCGCCCGCCTCGGCGCCCGCCGGCTCCTCGGAGTCGCTATCCTCGGTCAGCTCGGTCAGGAGCGACATGATGCGGTCGGCTTCCTGCGGCGCAATGCCGGGGAGCTTGAGGAAGTCCTCGCGCTCGAGGTCGATGATGTCGTTCAGCGTTCGATAGCCCGCGGCCTCGAGCACCGCCACCGTGGCGGGTGGCATGTCGCCCAGCTCGGCGAGCGGGAAGTCCTCGTTGGCCTCGTCCGGCAGAGGCGCGAAGAGCGGCGCCTCGCCGGCGCGCTCGAGCCACTCCCTGCTGGAGTAGAGCTCGATCTTCCACCCCGTGAGCTCCGATGCCAGGCGCACGTTCTGTCCATTCCGACCAATCGCGAGCGAGAGCTGATCCTCGTCCACGACGGCCTGGATCGTCTTGCTGGTCGGGTCGCTGAAGACCCGGGCGACTCGAGCCGGTGCCAACGCGAGCTTAGCGAACCGCTCCGGGTCGGGTGACCAGGGCACGATGTCGATGCGCTCGTTCCCGAGCTCGTTGACGACGGCCTGGACGCGCGAGCCCTTGAGTCCGACGCACGCGCCAACCGGATCGATCGAGTCGTCGCGGGAGAAGACCGCGATCTTGGTCCGCGTGCCCACCTCGCGCGCGGCGGCGCGGATCTCGACGATCCCCTGCTGGATCTCCGGCACCTCGAGCTTGAACAGCGCCTTCACGAACATCGGATCGGCTCGGCTCAGGATGAGGCGCGGCCCCTTGGGCGTCTCCTCGACGCGCTTCAGGACGGCGCGAATGGGCTCGCCCTGGTGGAAGTGCTCGCGGTGATTCTGATCGCGGTACGGGATGATCGCCTCCGCCTCGCGGAAGCGGTTGAGCATCACGACGAGCTTGCCGCGCTCGATCTGCTGGATCTCGCCGGAGAGCAGCTCACCGATCTTGTCGGAGAACTCATCGCGGATGCGTGTGCGCTCGCCTTCCCGGACGCGCTGGAGAATCCGCTGCTTCGCGGCCTGAACGGCACTGCGGCCGAACTCCGCGAAGTCGACGGGGATCTCCATGATGTCGCCGAGCTCGAACTCGGGATCCTGGAAGTGCGCTTCGTCGATGGAGACTTCGCGTGCCGGATCCTCGACCGTGTCGACGACCGTCTTGAGGATTACGATGCGGATGGCGCCGCGGGCCTCGTCGATTTCGACTTCGGCCTGCACGGTTGCGCCGTACTTCTTGGCCAGCGCGGCGAAGATGCCGTCCTGGAGCAGCCCGTGCAGCTCGGCGCGGTCGAGCTGCTTGGTGCTCGTCAGCTCGCGGACCGCGGCCAGAATTTCTGCCGAACCAACCATCGTGGACCCCTCGTGACGTTACCAGTGAAACGCGAGCCGGGCCTCCCTGACATCGGCGAGCGGAATCCGGCGTTCCTCGCCGCGCGCGGTGCGCACGACAACGACCTCCGACCCTGCCTCCCCGTCGAGCCCGACGATCTCGACCTCCTCGCGCCCGCCGAGCACATCGCTCAGCACGTTCGCGCGCTCTCCCGTGAACCGTCGCCAATCGGCGGCGGAGCGCAGCGGGCGCTCGATTCCCGGCGAGGATACCTGGAGCACGTATCGCTCGCCGACCAGTTCCGCGGACTCCAGCCTCGCCTCGATGGCGCGCGAGGCCCGCGTACAGTCATCGATGGTGACCGGCTGGAGGTCGCGCCGCTCGATCCGGACATCGAGGACCGGTCGGCTGCGGGAACCTCCGCGCCGGAGCTCGAAAAGCTCGAATCCGAGCGCATCAAGCTCAGCAATGACAACGCGTTCCAGAGCGTCGCTCACCTGTTGTCGAGGTAGTCTCCGAGAACAAAAAAATGTGGGGATCATCCCCCACATTCCAGCTCGCGGCGCCGAACGCCGTGCAGCCAATCGTGAATCTAGAGAGTGAAGGGGGAGAGGTCAAGGAATCGGCGCGCGAATGCGCCGGACGAGCGGGCGCCGAGATCCGTAGCCGGACGATCCCATCCGGTAGAGGACCGCGAGCGCCGGACGCTCAGGCGCCTGACGCCACGATCACCGCCACCTGCCGCCCCGCATCCCCGGCGCGGTGCGAGAAGAAGCGGTCGTTGTGGCAACGGGTGCACCACGGGCTCGTCGCGATGTGGCGGACGCCGGCGGCACGCGCGTGATCGGCGATGACGGCGCGCAGGTCGACGCACCTTGGCGCGTCGACGGGCCGGCCCGTGAGCTCGGCGTGCACGTCCGGGCTGACTTCATAGCAGTCGCCGCAGATCGACGGTCCGAGGTGCAGGCGCAACTCGTGCGCGGGCGCGCCGCGATGGCCAAGCGCGTCGATCGCATGCTCCACGATGCGCGCGGCGGTCCCGCGCCACCCCGAGTGCAGGAGCGCGATCGCACCCGAGGGGTGCGCGAGAAACACGGGGACGCAGTCCGCGATGGTGACGCCGAGCCCCGTCCCCCGTCCCATCGCGACGTGGCCGTCGGCGGCGTGGACGCGCAGCCACCCTTCCCATCCATTACCGTGCACGACGACGCGATGGCCGTGCACCTGCCCGGCCGTGGCGAATCGGGAGGCGTCGGACCGGAGCGCGCGCTGCAGCGCGGACCACCTGCCCATCACCTGCGAGACCGGCTCGTCCGCATTGGTGCCGAACGTTCCCGCCGCCCGGGTCGTGGTGAAGGCGCGGATCCCGAAGGCGGCGAAGTCGTCCACCGGCTCGAGCGCGCTGCCCGGGATCACGTCCGCCGCTCCTCCACGCGCTCGATGCGGGCGCCGAGGGCCCGGAGGCGCTCATCGATGCGCTCGTACCCACGTTCGATCTGGCCGACGTTGTTGATCGTGCTCGTGCCGGTGGCGCACAGCGCGGCGAGGAGCATCGCCATCCCCGCGCGGATGTCGGGCGACTCCACCGTCGACGCGCGGAGCGACGAGGGGCCGACGACGAGTGCCCTGTGCGGATCGCAGAGCACGATCCGCGCGCCCATCCCGACGAGCTTGTCGACGAAGAACAGGCGGGACTCGAACATCTTCTCGTGCATGAGGATCACGCCCTCGCACTGGGTCGCGGTGACGAGCGCGATCGACATGCAGTCGGCCGGGAATGCCGGCCACGGCTGGTCCTCGAGCTTGGGCACGTGGCCGCCGAGGTCACTCTGGATCTTGCGGGACTGCTTCGCGGGCACCACCAGGTCGTCCCCTTCCGTGCGGCAGTGGATGCCCAGGCGCTCGAAGCCCAACAGGGTGGAGCGCAGGTGCTCGATGCCGGCGCGCTCGATCCGGAGGTCCGACTGCGTGACGGCGGCGAGACCGATGAACGAGCCGACCTCGATGTGATCGGGACCGATCGCGTGCCGCGCGGGTCCGAGGGTCGCGTCACCGCCGACGGTCATCGTGTTGGTACCGATTCCCTCGATGCGGGCGCCCATCGCACAGAGAAAGTGGGCGAGATCCTGCACGTGCGGTTCGCTGGCGGCATTGCGGAGGATCGTGCTGCCGCGCGCGGTCACCGCCGCCATGAGCGCGTTCTCGGTGGCGGTCACGCTGGGCTCGTCGAGGAAGATCTCGGCGCCGGTGAGTCGTTTTGCGCGCAGGTGGTAGCCGTCGGTGAACTCGAAATCGGCGCCGAGCTGCTGAAGGGCGAGAAAGTGCGTATCGACGCGTCGGCGTCCGATGACGTCGCCGCCCGGCGGCGGGAGCGTGACCTCGCCGCAGCGGGCGAGCAGCGGACCGGCGAGCAGGATCGAGGCGCGAATGCGCGCGCACAGCGCCGGGTCGAGCGCGGTCGCCGAGATCGCCTTCGCATGGATCGCGAGCGTGTTGCGCGCGGTCCACTCGGCGCTCGCGCCGAGGACGCGCACGAGCTCGACCAGCGTTTCGATGTCGCGGATCCGCGGAACGTTCTCGAGCGTGACGGGGTGTTCGGTGAGCAGGGCCGCGGCAACGATCGGCAGCGCGGCGTTCTTGTTTCCGGAGGGACGAATGGTACCGGAGAGGCGGTGCCCCCCCTCGACCAGGAATTGCAACGCGGGCATGGCGTCTCGGTTCAGGGAGAGACCGCCGAAGATGACGGGCGCCATGGTGCATCGTCAAGCCACCGTTGCTTGACACCCGTTCGGGGCCCCGATACGATAGCCAGTCGAACCCTCACGCGTCGCGCATGCAGCTTCTCGTCGCCGTCATCAATCATGAAGAGCGGGTCGACGACATCCTCGCCGGGTTCGTCGAGCTGGGGATCACCGGAGCGACGGTGATCAACAGCAAGGGCATGGGGCGCGTGCTGAGCTCGGATGTTCCGATCTTCGCCGGGCTGCGGTCGCTGAGCGCGCGCTCGCGGCCGGGGAACCAGACGCTGTTCTGCGTGGCAGACGACGAGAAGGTGGAAGCGGCGATCGCCCTGATCCGGGAGATCTGCGGGAACCTGGACTCGCCGGGCACCGGGATCGTGTTCACGGTTCCGGTGTCGCGCGTCGTCGGGTTGGCCGCGGAGCTCGAAGCATGAGGGCCTCCAGCCCCCCTGGCCGACGCGTGGCCCTCCGCTTGCAAGCGACCACATGCGCGGCTGCGCAGGCACGCTTCGCGCTCGACCCATTGGCCGAGGACCGACCATGAGCGCGTGGTACGTCGAGGCGGGCTGCTGTCTGCTCCAGCAGGCTGGGACGTTCCCGGACACCTTGATCACGCGGTCGATCGTCGAGGAGCCCGGCGTGTTCGAGCAGGTCAGCAG
Organism: uncultured Gemmatimonadaceae bacterium; assembly: GCA_964385525.1. Classification (GTDB taxonomy): domain Bacteria; phylum Gemmatimonadota; class Gemmatimonadetes; order Gemmatimonadales; family Gemmatimonadaceae; genus DATKCV01. The sequence continues at coordinate 1,547 of CAYLPM010000091.1, read as the reverse complement.
CATCGCGAGGGCGGTGATGACGCTCGCGCTGCTGGTTCTGACGGTGGCGCTGGTGCCGGCGGCGTGGAATTTCCGAAAGAGCTACAAGCGCATCAACAAGCTGCTGGACCAGGTGTACGGCGACATTCATCCGATCATGCGGCATGCGAGCACGATCGCGGACAACGTCGACTACATCACGACGTCGCTGCGGGTGGATGTCCAGCAGGTGAACCAGACGATCGCGTCGGCCAACCAGCGGCTGCGCGAGGCGGTGGCGACGACGGAGCGGCGCTTGCAGGAGTTCAATGCGCTGCTCGCGGTCGTGCAGCGAGAGGCGGAGGACGTCTTCGTGTCCACCGCCTCGACGGTGCGTGGAGTGCGCGCGGGTGCGTCGGCGTTCCGCGAGCCGAACGGGGAACGGGAGCCGCCCTTCCCCGAGGGTTCGGTGCGTCCGCTCGATGATGATGACCTGTACGGCGGCCTCGAAGCGGAACTCGAGGCGGAGGAGACGACCGATGGGAACGACGGCAGGGACGAGGACGCGCGGGGTCACGAGGGCCCCCGTATCAGACCACGACGACGCCCTCGATGACCGGATGGACGAGCAGTACGATCTGCTCACCGCCGCGCTGATCGGTGTGGCGGTCGGTGTCGGCGCAACGATGCTCATGCGGCGAGGTCCCCGGGGCCATCGCCCGATCAGTCCCATGCTTCGCGCCGCCGGGCGCGGCGCGAAGTGGGCGGGCACCGGCGGCCTCGCCGGCGCGCGGTGGGCGGGCGGACGCGGCGCCGACGGCGCCCGCTGGGTCGGCGAGCAAGCCGAGGATCTCTGGGATCGCGTTCCGGTGGATGACGCCCGCGAACGCGTCGGTGAAATGCTCTCCGCGGCCAAGGAGTCGATCGAGGACGCCGTGGAGTCGGAGCTCAGAGATCTCCGGAAATCGATCCGCCGGCAGCGCAAGCGTCTCGGCATCTGAGCGCGAGCCGCGCCGCCGCCGTCCGTCGTGGCCACTCGTCGCGGCGGCGGCGGTGCTCGCGCTGGTCCTGTTCCCGTCGGATGCCTGGGCCTGGACGCCGGGGACGCACATCTTCCTCGGCGACGCCGTGCTGCGGTCGCTCACGCTGGTCCCGGGGGCGGTCGCCGAGCTCCTGCACGCCTTTCCGTACGACTTCCTGTACGGATCGATCGCGGCGGACACGAGCATCGCGAAGAAGTACGCGCCAGCCGGCCGCCACTGCCACGCCTGGAACGTCGGCCTCGAGATCTACGAGGGCGCGCGCACCGAGGCCCTGCGGGCCTTCGGGCTGGGCTACCTCGCCCACCTCGCCGCCGATGTCGTCGCACACAACTATTTCGTGCCGCATCAACTGGCGGTCACGTCGAGCACCGTCGCGCTCGGGCACAGCTACTGGGAGAGCCGCTTCGAGACGCACCTGGGCGAGCGATACGCGCGGCGCGCGCGCGAGGTCATACTGCTCGACCACGCGCGCTCCGATGAGCATCTCGATCGGATCCTGAGCCCCACGATCTTCAGCACGCAGACGAACCGCCGGATCTTCCGCGG
>CAYLPM010000090.1:0-7963 GCA_964385525.1 uncultured Gemmatimonadaceae bacterium | reverse complement strand
ACGACACGCCGAACGACACGCCGAACGACACGCCGAACGACACGCCGAACCGCGGCGGCGCCGCGGCACAGCGCGATGGCGCCGGCGGACTGAGCGGGCTCGCGATCCGCCGCCCGGTCTTCACGACGATGATGATGCTCGGGCTCGTCGTGCTCGGACTGTTCAGCTTTCGCCGCCTGCCGATCGACCAGTTTCCCGAGGTCGACATACCCGTCGTCTCCGTGCAAACGGTCTATCCCGGCGCCAGCCCGGCGACGATCGAGCGCGAGATCACGCGGCGCATGGAGGAAGCGTTCAACCCCGTGCAGGGCGTCGACCGCATCACCTCGACGACGCTCGAGGGCGTCTCGCAGATCATCATCGAATTCGATCTCGGGCGGGACGTCGACCAGGCGTCGCTCGACATTCGCTCGAAGATCGATGCGATCCGGCGAACGCTGCCCGCGGACATGGAGGCGCCGGTCGTGCAGACGTTCGACCCCTCGGCGCAACCGATCATTTCACTGGCTCTGGCATCGGCGAACGCGCCGCTCGTGGAGCTCACGACGCTCGCCGACGAGACGATCCGCCGTCGGCTGGAGGCGGTTCCCGGCGTCGGCGAGGTGCGCATCGCAGGCGGCGTGGAGCGCGAGATCCGTGTCAACCTGCTTCCCGACCGCATGCGCGCCGTCGGCGTTTCGGTGCCCGAAGTGCTTGGCGCGCTCGCCCAGCAGAATCTCGAGGTGCCTGCCGGCCGTCTGGAACGAGGCGGCGTGGAGCGGCTGGTGCGGGTCACGGGGCGCATCGTCAGTGCCGACCAGTTCGCGGATGTGATCGTCGCGACGCGGGACGGCAACCCGATCCGGCTGGCCGATGTCGCGCGCGTCGAACCCGGCACGGAGGAAGAGCGCTCGGTGGCGCTCGTGAACCGCGACCGCGCCGTGTCGCTGGACATTCTCAAGGTCTCCGGCGCCAACACGGTCGAAGTCGCCGACGAAGTCCAGCGCGCCGTCTCCGAGATTCAGCGCTCGCTCGCACCGGGCACCACGCTCTCGCTCGTGCGCGACAACTCGGTGATCATCCGTCAATCGGTGAACGACGTCATCCACGAGCTCGTGCTCGGTGCGATCCTGACGGTCATCATCGTCATGCTCTTCCTGAACGACTGGAAGGCCACGGCGATCACGTCCCTGGCGCTGCCGGTGTCGGTGATCTCGTCCTTCATCCTAATGGGAGCTCTCGGCTTCACGCTCAACGTGATCACGCTGCTCGGGCTCTCGTTGTCGATCGGGATCCTGATCGACGATGCGATCGTCGTGATCGAGAACATCGTCCGCCATCGGGAACTGGGCGAGAACCACTTCACCGCCGCCGGGCGCGGGACGCGCGAGATCATCCTCGCGGTGATGGCGACGACCTTCTCGATCGTCGCGGTATTCGTCCCCGTCGCGTTCATGGGCGGGATCATCGGCCGGTTCTTCTTCCAGTTCGGGCTCACCGTGGCGTGGGCCGTGCTCGTGTCGCTGTTCGTGTCCTTCACCCTGACCCCGATGCTGGCGGCGTGGTGGGGCGTGAATCCGCACACCGGCGGCCCCGGCGGCAACCCGCTGACGCGCGGGATCGGTGCCTTCAACGACTGGTTCGACCGTCAGGCGAAGCAGTACCGCGGCGTGATCACGTGGGCGCTCCGGCGGCGCAAGACGACCCTCGCGCTCGCGGCGGCGAGCTTCATCGGGGCGCTGTTCCTCTTCCCGTTCATCGGCGGCGCCTTCATGCCGGGCTCCGACGACTCCGAGTTCGCGGTACGGTTCGAGACGCCGGAAGGATCGAGCCTCGCCTACACGCGCGCCAAGGCCGAGCAGGTGTTGACGGCGATCCGGGGGCTCGAGGGCCTCGACTACACGTACACGACGATCGGCGCCGGCGCTCTGGGGACGGTCACCTCCGGCGAGGTATACGTGAAGCTGGTGCCACCCGGCGAACGCGAACCATCGCAGGACGACCTGATGGTCGCCGCGCGCGGTCGCCTCGCGCCCCTCTTCGGCGTGACGACCTCCGTGCTGCTCACCGGCGGGCTCGGCGGCGCACAGGCGCCGCTCGCGATCCAGATCCGCGGGCCGGACGTGACCGTGCTGACCGAGCTCGCCAACCGCGTCGTGCAGACTGTGCAGGCGATCCCCGGCATCGTGGACGTGCAGTCGTCGCTCGGGGACCCGCGTCCGGAGTACCGCATTGATGTGAACCGTGAGCTCGCGAACGAAGTCGGACTCGACGTCGCGCAGGTCGCGTCGTCCGCACGTCCGTTCCTGGCGGGCGAGACGGCGACGCGGTGGGAAGACCCCACGGGCGAGGAGCGCGACGTCGTCGTGCAGATCGCGCCCGAGCTGCGACAGTCGTTCGCGGACCTCGAGACACTGCCGATCGCCACCTCGGAACGGCGCGATGGCGCGGTGCTCAACGTCCTGCTCGGCGACGTAGCAACCATCGAGCTCGGCACCGCGCCGGCGCAGATCGACCGCCAATCGCTCCAGCGCATCGCGACCGTGAGCGGGAGCACGGCCCCCGAGCTCTCGATCGCCGAGGCCTCATCCCGGATTCAGGACGCCGTCAGCACGCTCCAGTTGCCGGCCGGATACACCATCAGCCTCGGCGGCGAGACCGAGCAGCTCGCCGAGACCGGCGGCTACGTCATCGAGGCGATCCTGCTCGCGATCATCCTGATCTTCCTGATCCTCGCGTCGCAGTTCGAGTCGTTCACGCAGCCGTTCGCGATCATGCTCTCGCTCCCGTTGTCGCTGGTGGGCGTGCTGCTCGCGCTGCTCGTGACCAACGATACGCTGAACATGATGTCGATGATCGGGGTGATCATGCTGATGGGGCTGGTCACGAAGAACGCGATCCTGCTGGTGGACAATGCGAACGAGCGCCGGCAGGCGGGCACCGAGCGCTTCGCCGCGCTGGTGGAGGCGGGCGAAGTGCGACTGCGCCCCATCATCATGACGACGCTGGCGATGATTTTCGGGATGCTGCCGATCGCGCTCGCGCTGGGCGAGGGCGGGGGCTTTCGAGCTCCGATGGCCCGCGCGGTGATCGGTGGACTGATCACGTCGACGATGCTCACACTGGTGGTCGTGCCGGTCGCGTACACCTATCTCGACGACGTGGGCACCTGGTTCAAGCGCCGCTTCGTCTCGGCGGAGCGTGAACGTGAGCTCGAGCGCGAGCGGAAGGAATCAGGGATGGAGCCCGAACCGGTCTGGGGAGACTGAACGGCTCGGCAGCCGCATGACTGCGACCTCGAGCCAACGCCTCGAGGACTTGCAGGGACAGGACCGGTTGCGAGACGCTCAGAACGGCGGCGGTTCCCTGATCAGTCGCCGCGCGATCGAGTCCGCCCGCAACGAATCGTAGCGCGTCAGCAGGACCTCGAGCCGCTTGCGGTAGTCGGCGTGGAGAGTACTGTCGCGCTGCCGCTCCTCCCTGGTCGGGCCGCCGCCGGGTAATCCGATCTGAAAGCCCGGAGGCTTCTGAGCCGGGCCCGCGCGCCCGACGACCTCCTGCATCTTCGCGCCGATGATCGAGTCGCGCCGCGCGAGCTCGGTCCCCGGCGCGGCGCCAGCCACGGCCGCTTCGCGACACGGCGCCGCGCACCCCGATCGCGCCGTCCCGGCGACGACAGCGTCGCCGATCGACTCGCCGAGCCGGCCTGGTGATGGCAGCGCGCCCGAAACGGGCACACCCAGCGGGAACATCCGCTCGGCCGCCGACCTGCCGGTCGGTGTGGCCGGCACGGACCCCGCTCCCACCGAATCGCGAGGGACTGGCGACGTCGGGGCAGCCAGCGGTGCGGGTGCAGCCCGCTCGGGGGCACGATTCGCCGACGACCGTGTCACCGGTGACTCCGCCGGCGCCACTGACGGGTCTAGCGGCTGAGAGGTGGTGACGTACACGAGCCGCTCGCCGGCTTGGGCCCGTTCGGCATCGCGCGCGTCCGAAACGCTCCGCCGGAACGCCTGCCCGGTCGCGACTCCGACCGCGGCGAGGAAGCCCACCGTCACGATCGCGGCCATCGCGACCGACACCGCCGCGTCCGCTCCCGACGGACCGGAGCGCCCGAGGCCGAGCCTCGGCAGGACGTGGCGTCCGCGCCTCTTCTCGGCCACCGCGGGTGTGGTCTCCTCCATTACGAACGCCCCGGTTTCGTCGTGGTCGGGGCCGCTCGCCAGCTCGGTCGTGAGGGAACGGGACACCACGAGGGTACCCCGCGCCCGGCGACGAGGGTCCGGCACCGACTGTCCGGCAACGACGGTCCGGCACGGAGGGATCGGCGACGAAATTTCGGCGACGAGGGTTCGACGTCGAGGACCGGACTCTCCGCCCGAACGCCGACCGTCAGGCGCTCAGGAGGAGCGCGCGAGCATCAACCCGCGTTGCGCGCCCCGATCACCGCGATGCACTCGATCTCGACGCGCGCGTTGATCGCCAGCCCGTTGACGCCGACGGCGCTGCGTGCGGGCTTGTGCTTCGTGAAGTACGTGGTGTAGACGCCGTTCATCGCGCCCCATTCCGCCATGTCGGCCAGAAAAACGGTGCACTTCACGACATCATCCATCGTCGCGCCCAAGCCTTCCAGCGCGGACTTGATGTTCTCCATCGTCTGGCGCGTCTCGGGCTCGATGCCGCCTTCCACCAGCCCCCGCCCGGGCGCGGTGCCGAGCTTGCCGGAGAGGTAGATCGTGTTTCCGACGCGCACCGCATCGGCGAGGGCGCGATTGGGTCGCGACCCGATGAACTCGATGTCCGCCGCGGCCTGCTGTGCCCGCGCCGAGGTGGGAAGGGCGATCGAGGTCGCACCGATGGCCAGCACAGCGAGAAAACTCACGATCCGCATCTCGAATCTCCTGGAAGGTTGAAGTGCCGCGTCAGATCTCGCCGGCGCGAGCGAAGCGCGTGATGTGGTCGGCGGCACGGAACGCCAGCGCCTGGATCGTCATCGTCGGCTGTCCGCGCCCGGACGTCACGAAACTCGAGCCGTCGCAGATGAACAGATTACGCACGTCGTGCGCGCGGTGGTAGCGGTCCACCACTGATGTCCGGGGGTCGTCGCCCATCCGGCAGGTGCCGAGGAGGTGGGCCCCCAGTGCTTGCGGCGCGACCTCGAGCGTCCACACGCGTCGGGCCTCCGCCGCCTCCAGCATCTCCCGCGCACGATCCTGCAGGAACTGCATCGTCCGGAGGTCGTGCGGATGGTCGGTGTACGTCGTGCGCAGCGCCGGCCGACCCCACTTGTCCCTGGCGACAGGGTCGAGCGAGACCGAGTTCGACGCCACGGGCAGCGACGTGGTGTGCACCGCGAACTCCACCGTGCGCGTGTAGTACTCGTGGAGCATCCGCTTGTACTCGGCGCCCCACTGCGGTGCGTCGCCGGGGAGCCCGGACAGCGCGTACAGCAGCGGCCCCGACGAGAGCCGCGCGTCGATCCCGCCGCCACCGTAGAAGCCGCGCGCCGGGTCGCTGTCGTAGAAATCCATCATGACGCGCGTCACCTGCACGCTCTTGTACTCGTTGAGCTGGCGCTCGAACATCCCGAACGCCGACGTCTGCCCGTTCCACATCATGTACTTTCCGACGTTCCCGCTCGAGTTGGCGAGCCCCTGCGGAAAGCGCGGCGAGTCGGACATGAGCAGCAGCCGTGCCGTCTCGGCTCCGTTCGCGGCGAGGATGACGGCGCGCGCACGTTGGCGGTGCTCGGCGCCCTCGCGGTCCCAGTAGATCACACCCGTCGTGCGCCCGGCGGGATCCGTCTCTACCCGAAAGACGGTCGACTCGGGACGCACCTCGCAGTTCCCGGTGGCGATGGCCTTCGGGATCATCGTCACGAGCGTCGACGATTTCGCGCCCGCCTCGCACCCATACATCATGCAGTAGCCGCAGTGCACGCAGGCACCGCGCCCATCGTGCGGGCGCGAGAGGATCGCCATCGGCGCCGGGTGCGCATGCCACCCCATCGCGCGCGCGCCGCGCTCCAGCAGCACGCCCGACGACTTGACCGGAAGCGGCGGCACGGGATAGGGCCGGGAGCGCGGCGGATCCGAGGGCGCCGCGTCGCCCGACACGCCGATCTCCCAATCCACCTTCGTGTAATAAGGCTCCAGTTCCTCGTAAGTGATCGGCCAGTCGTCGAAGCCGGTACCGGCGATGGATCCGAGGGCGGAACGCTCCCGGAAATCGATCGGCCGGAAGCGCCAGTAGTTCGCCGTGAAGTGCACGCTGCTGCCGCCCACGCCGCGCGCGTACAGCAGTGCCGGAAACGGCGTCGAGACCTCCGCTGTGTCCGACGGCACGCGGCGGAAGGTCTGCGGGAACTCGGTGAGATTCCCGAGCAGGTCGAAGAGGAACCAGTTCGCGAGCTCGTCGTGCGTGAAGTCGCTCGACTGCCGCCAGGGCCCTTGCTCGAGCACCACGATGCTGAAGCCCGCCGCCGCCAGCTCCTTCGCGAGCACGCCGCCAGCGGCACCCGAGCCGACGATCGCGAAATCGACAGGCTCGTCGAGAGGATACGTGCGCTGCTGCATCACTCGCTCCCCGCGCCTGCGCGCAACGACGCCGCTTCGGCATCGTAGTCGCCGAAGGGCGGTGCGTACGCCGGTCGGTGGTCCATCGCGAGGATGCGCGCCCCCACGCCGTCGCGATTCCCGCCGTACGACGGATCGGCGATCACACCCATCACGGTGAGCATGCGCGCCATGCCGAAGAATGGCGTCGCCTCGACCTCGCGCATCACGGTCTCCTGAACGCCGCTCTCCAGATCCGCGAACCCCGCGACGACCGGCTGCTGCACTCGTGCCCGGGTGTCCAGATCGGCGAGGCCGCCGAGGATCGGATCGCGCATCCACTCGAACGGACCGGCGAGCGCGCGATCCACGAAGTACACGGCGCCGGCCTCCGTCGCCCCCGGGAGCTCCGCATCGGAAGGAACGATCTGCGCGGCGAACGCCGCCATCGTCCGTCCCTGAGCGTCGGTGAACGTGACGTACGGCGCACCGCGGACGGCCGACTCGCGCGCGCACACGGCCAGCGCACTGGCGATCGGGAGATGCACCCAGAGCCATCCGCCGCCGAGCACGGTGGCCGAGGATGAGAGGAACTCCCGTCGACTCGGCGTCGTCGAGTCCATTGGAAGAAGGAGGTGAGAGAGGGAGGGAACCGCGGGAAGTGGGTCCAGTGTACGGTTGCCGCGGAGTGAGAGCAAGGTGCCGTCGGCGATCGTGTCGAGCGTCAATGGGAATGGCCAGAGGCGAATGGCAATATGCATGGCGGGATGCGCGTCGAACAGAGACGATGACATTCTGCGTCAATGGAACCATTCCAGCGATCGCTCGTGAAACCCGGCGCCGCCCGGTGCCGTTTCACCTTCCAGATCCTCGTCGGCGATGTCACGCGTCGTTTCGTTCCGGGGGAACGCCATGGATGTCTTTCGCGAGCTGCGCCACGCCGCGCGTGCCCTGCGCCGTGCGCCCACCTTCACGGTCGTCGTCGTACTCACGCTGGCACTCGGTATCGGCGCGAACGTCGCAATCTACGGCGTCGTTCGCGCCGTGTTGCTGCGAGGCCTTCCCTTCCCCGACGCCGATCGGCTCGCGGTCGTCTGGGAATCACGACTCGGGCAGGGCGAGAACTTCATGTTCGCCGCGCCGCCGAACTTCGCGGACTGGCGCGAGCGCAGCCGCGACCTCGAGCGCCTCGCCGGGTTCGCGCCACGCGAATTCTTCCTCGCCACTGCGGACGAGATGATGCGCGTGAACGGAGCGCAGGTCTCGTCGGAGCTGTTCCCGCTCCTCGGCGTCGCTCCCGCGATCGGCCGGGGCTTCACGGCCGACGACGACCGCCCCGGCGCACCGCCGGTGATCATCCTCGGCGACGGCCTGTGGCGCGCCCGGTTCGGAGGCGACCGCACCGTGCTCGGTCGAAGCGTGGAGCTGGA
>CAYLPM010000089.1:0-2703 GCA_964385525.1 uncultured Gemmatimonadaceae bacterium | reverse complement strand
GCTTCCGTCCGTGCGGAAGCTGACCCTCCTCATCTCGTTCCTGCTGGTCGCGCACATCGCGCTCCTCTTCGCGGGTCCGAGCGCCGAGGAGACCCGCGTCGCGACCGATGCGATCACCGTCGGCGTGGTGTTCGACGTCGGGGGCCGCGGCGACAAGTCGTTCAACGATGGCGCGTACGTCGGCGCCGAACGGGCGATGCGCGAGCTCGGGGCGCAGGTGCGCTTCATCGAGCCGGGCGAGGGGTCGGATCGTGAAGCCGGGCTGCGCCTGCTGGCTGCGCAGGGGGTCGACCTCGTCATCGGGGTCGGCTTCATCTTCACCGACGATCTCACGACGCTCGCCGAGGAGTATCCGGACGTGCGGTTCGCGGGCGTGGACTACGCGCTGCGGACCGACGACGAGGGCACCGTCGTGCCGCCGCCGCCGAATCTCGCCGCGATCAAGTTCCGCGAAGAGGAGGGATCGTTCCTCGTCGGCGCGCTCGCCGCGCTCGTCGGCGGCTCGCGGCGCATCGGCTTCGTGGGTGGCATGGACATCCCGCTGATCCACAAGTTCGAGGCCGGCTATCGCGCGGGCGTGCGGCACGTCTGCCCGGCGTGCACGGTGATCGCGCAGTACGCGGGCGTCACGCCGGAGGCGTTCCGCAACCCCGGCCGCGGGAAAGAGCTCGCGCTCAGCCAGTATCAGTCCGGCGTCGAGGTGATCTTCCACGCCTCCGGATCGACCGGACTCGGCGTCTTCGAGGCCGCGAGAGAGACCGGGCACCTCGCGATCGGCGTCGATGCCGACCAGTACTCGGAGGCACCGGGCCACATCCTCACCTCGATGGTGAAGGGTGTGGATGCCTCGGTCTACGAGATGATCCGGCGCGCGCGGGACGGCACGTTCGCCGGCGGCGTGTTCTGGTTCGGGCTCGCGGAGAACGGCGTCGGCTACATCTACGACGAGCACAATCGCCCGTTGATCCCCGACTCCGTGCGCGCGCGCGTGGAGGCATTGCGGGACGAGATCATCGCGGGCTCGATCGCGGTGCCGAGCACGCGGTGATGAGGGCCCGGCATGGAGTGGGCGGAGGCTGCGCCCGGTGACGCTTGCCGTCCGACTCCACGACATCCACAAGTCTTTCGGACCGGTCCACGCCAACCGCGGCGCCTCACTCGAGGTGGCGGCGGGCGAGATTCACGCGCTGGTCGGCGAGAACGGCGCCGGCAAGTCCACGCTGATGCGCATCCTCGCCGGGATGCATGCCCCCGACGCCGGCACCGTGGAGGTGGCAGGGCGCGACGTCACCGGCTGGAACACGACCGCGGCCATCGCCGCCGGCGTGGGCATGGTGCACCAGCACTTCATGCTCGTGCCGACGCTGACGGTCGCGGAGAATCTCGTGCTCGGCAACGAGCCGCGGGTCGGCGTGCGGTTCGACCGCGCGCGGGCGGAACGCGATGTCGAGGCATTGAGCGCGCGCTCGGGGCTGCACGTCGTCCCGGATCGGTTGGTCGCGGATCTCTCCGTGGGCGAGGCGCAGCGCGTCGAGATCGTGAAGGTGCTGTTCCGGGGCGCGACGATCCTGGTCCTCGACGAGCCGACGGCCGTGCTCTCGCCTCTCGAGGTGGTCGAGCTGTGGACGGTGCTGCGGCGGCTGCGCGAGCAGGGAGACACGATCGTTCTCATCACCCACAAGCTCGATGAGGTGATGGAGATCTCCGACACCGTCACCGTCATGCGGCAGGGCCGCACCGTCCACCGCACGGCGACGCGCGAGACGACGCCGACGGCGATCGCCCGCGCGATGGTGGGGCGGCCCGTGGCGTTGGGGGGGGGCGCGGCGGACGCGCCGCTCGCTCTCGCGCCCGACACCACCGGGGGCGCCGCGCTCGAGGTGCGAGCGCTCGTCGTGCCCGGCCCGCGGCGCCCCCGCGCCGTCGACGGTGTCACGTTCGCCGTCGCGCCGGGTGAGATCCTCGGGATCGCCGGCGTCGAGGGCAACGGCCAGGCGGAGCTGATCGAGGCGATCGCGGGACTGCGCACGCCGAGTGACGGCGCGATCTTCATCGGCGGACGCGACGTCACCCGCGACACGGTGCGCGAGCGCTCGGCGCGCGGGCTCTCGCACATTCCGGAGGACCGGCACCGCCGCGGGCTGGTGCTCGACTACTCCATCGCCGACAATCTCGTGCTCGGCCGGCACGCCGCGTTCGCGCCGCGGGGCGTGCTCGATCGCGCCGCGATGGAACGGCATGCTCGCGAGCGCATCGAGTCGTTCGACATCCGGCCGCCGGACCCCTCGGTGCCGGCGCGCGCGCTGTCCGGCGGGAATCAGCAGAAGGTCGTAATCGCACGCGAGCTGGGCCGGGACTTCGTCGTTCTGCTCGCCGCACAGCCGACGCGCGGCGTGGATGTAGGCGCGATCGAGTTCATCCATGCGCAGCTCCGTGCCGCGCGCGCGGCCGGCAAGGCGGTGCTGCTGGTATCCGCCGAGTTGACGGAAATCCTCGCGCTCTCGGACCGGGTCGCGGTGATGTATCGCGGCCGCGTCGCGACGGTCCTCCCGCGCCGCGAGGCGAGCGAAGCCGCCCTCGGCCCCAACATGCCGGGCGCGCGCGCGGCCGGCGCGGCATGACGTCGCGCACCGAGCCGATTTCGAGTCCGGACACCGGCACCGGCCCGCAGGACACCGGCGTGCCGCGCGCGACGACGCGGGC
>CAYLPM010000088.1:0-5440 GCA_964385525.1 uncultured Gemmatimonadaceae bacterium | reverse complement strand
CGTGCCGATGGCGTTCGTGATCGAGTTCGCGCGGCGCGGGGAACGGCACTCGGCCAGCGTGTGCCTGTGGTGGGTGGCGCAGAACTGCTGGAACATCAGCGTGTACGTGGCGGACGCGCGGGCGCGGGCGCTGCCCCTCGTAGGCGGGGGCGAGCACGACTGGGCGTTTCTCCTCCGGCGCGCAGGGCTGATGGCGCAGGACCAGCAGCTCTCGCGGATGATCCACTTTCTCGGGGTGGTGATCTTCATCGCGTCGCTGGCGTGGGGCATTCAGGCCATTCGCGCCGCGCGCCGGGGCGAGGTCGCGGCGGAGATGATGCTGTCATCGGACGGGCCGCCGGGCGTCTGACGGTGTTCGAGCGCGGTGCCGTTCGTCACGCAAGCCGCCGCATCACATCGGTGGCGCCGAGCCGATGAACTGCCCGGGGGGCGCCGCCGCTGCGCGGCGGTGCCCGGCGTCCGCTGCGCGGACGCGCACGGAGTGGCTCCGATGCGCATTTCCGAGCTCCGCGGCGGAAGAACGGGCACGAGTCCCCACTTCAAGCCGCCCTTCTCCAAACGGCCTCGACTCCGAACGAGGTTGATCTGCTTGGAATACGGCCCTGGGAACACATTGGCTTCCCGAGGCGGTTTCCAATTCATTCAACGCCAGCTGCGGCCGGGATGGCCGCTGTCGCTGTTTGGGCCCTCCTCCGCACCCGGGCACACGGAGGCCTGTGATGCCGGTGGGAACCACTCCGCGTGCGCCGGCGGAGCCGGCGCCGGCACCGCCGCGCAGCGGCGGCGCCCCCACGGCAGTTCCACTGACCAGAATCCGCCGCCCGCGGACCTTCGTCCTCACCTCGCGCGCATCGTCCCGCGAAAGAAGACGAGCCCCCCACCCAGCCCACCGCTGAACAGATCCAGTCGACCGTCGCGATCGATGTCCGCGAACACCGGCGTCGCAAGCGGCGGAACCGGCACCTCGAGCTCGACGGACTCGAACCTCGGCTCGGTTCGCGTGCCGACGTTGCGGAACGCCACCACACCCGCCTCCTCGCGGCCGACCACGAGATCCAGCAGTCCGTCGCCATCCAGGTCCACGAGCGCGGGTGCGCTCCGCCGCCCGACATCGATGTCGGCAAAGCGCTCCGACACCAGCTCGAAGCGCGGCGCACGGCTCGACCCGACGTTGCGCAGGTAGTTGACCTCGCCGGAGGACTCCCCGACCAGCACGTCCAGATCGCCATCGCCGTCGAGATCGCCGAGCACCGGAATCGAGTTGCTGGCGCGAGGAAGCCGGATCGACAGCATCGTGTCCTGCACGAACCGCGGCTCGAGCGCGGAGCCCTCGTTGCGAAAGTAGAGCACGTCCTGATTCCACGTCCCCAGTAGCAGGTCGAGATCGCCATCGCCATCGAGGTCACCGAGCGCGGGCGCCTGGTGATAGGCGTCGGCGAGGTCGAGCGTGTCGGCGAGTCGAAACGCGGGCGCGGTCGCCGTTCCCTCGTTCAGGTAGAGCTGAATGCGCGCCCTGGCGCTGTTCGCGGGATCGATCTTGCCGCCGAGCAGCAGGTCGAGATCGCCGTCGCCGTCGAGGTCACCGAACGCGGGCACGCTTTCCGAGCCGGCGTCGATCGTGCCCAGGAAACGCTTCGTCCGCAGGGCGAGCCGGCCGCCCTCGACGCGCTCCCAGAAATGGAAATTGTCGGCCGCCGTCAGGATCGGATTGAACGCGCCGCCGAGCACCCCCATGAAGAAATCGAGATCGTCGTCGCCATCGATGTCCGCCAGCACGGGGACGTTGAAGCCGCTGGTCATCAGCGAATCGGCCGTCGGGACATGGCGCGGCGCGGTGCCGAGAGCGAACAGGGCGCACGACCGTCCGGCATTCTCGATCAGCAGGACGCCGGGCTCGAAGTAGTCGCCCCAGAATAGGTCGAGGTCGCCGTCGCGATCGTGGTCCGCGAACGCCATCGTGTTGGCACCGTGTCGTGAGCCCACGGAATCGATCTGGCCGATGATCTCGATCCCCTCGAATCGTTCGGTCACGAACGCGAACTGTCCGGACCCGGGAGCCGTCGCCTCGTAGCGCGCGATCGTGCCGTCCACGCGGCCGAGGAAGAGGTCGAGACGCGCGTTGCAGTCGAGGTCCACGATCGCCGGGATGTTCTGGCGATCGGCGAAGATCGGCCGCCCGGCCGCATCACGCACGGAGTCGGCATCCGCTGTGAATCCCGGCTCCCGCGCCGTCCCCGTGTTCCGGAACAGTCGCACGTAGCTGTATGGTCGCTCGGCGAGCACGTCGAGGTCGCCGTCGGCATCGATGTCCACGAATTTGGTCCACTCGCCGATGTCGAGACCGTGAAAGCGATCGGTGCGCCACACGAATCGCGGCGCCCGCGCGCCGCCGGTGTTCTCGAAGAACCAGAGCGCACTGGAGTGCTCCTGAACGAAGAGATCCAGGTCCCCATCACCGTCGATGTCGACGAACTGCGGGCGCGGGACGTTCAGGCCGCCGAGGAATGGATGCTCATAGGGCCGGCCGTGTTCGTCGAGTACCGGGAAGGGCGCGATCTCGCGGACGAATCCGCCCGACCGCCCATGGTCGCCGCCAACGGTCGGCGCCGCGCCTTGGGCGCCCGGCACGGTCCTTTCAGTCGTCCCGGTGCCACGCCCCGTCCCCACCGCTGTTCCGGCGCACGCGACGGTGCCGACCAGTACGACGACGCCAAGCGCGAGCCGGCTACCGCCGCGCACGCGCGCCCATGCCCGTGAGGTTCCGTCCCAGCTCGAGCACCCGCACGATCTCGCGGGTTTCGGCATCGATCACGACCAGCGCGCCCGCGGCCGCGGGCTCGTTGGTCGTGTGCCCCGCGTGCCCCGCCATGTGATCGGCCTTGTTGTTGTTCGAAACGAAGACCGTCGCGCCGTCGGCGGTGAAGACGGCCTGGTGCGGCTCGCGCAGCGCGGGATGCTCGATGCGATCGACGACCGTCCACCCGCTCGTCTCGATGACGGCGATCTGGTTCGCGCCCTTGACCGGCACCCAGACATAGCGGCCATCCGGCGAGAACACCGGATCGAACGCCATCGGCCCGAGCGCCACGTCGTGCACGAGTCGCGGCTTCATCGGCGTGGCCAGATCGAACACCAGCAGCCGGCCCGACAACTCGGCGGATGCGACCAGCGTGCGCGCATCGGGTGAGAGCGCGTACTGCACGAGGGCGTGCGGCGGTCCCGGGATGTCCGTGAGCTCCACGCGCTCCTCCGCCACATCCACCGCGGCGAGCTGGTTCACACCGAGGCTCCCGGTGTAGGCGACCCCGGTCGGCGCCACGAGCATCGGGTGGGGGCGCGGGAAGAACACGTCCAGCTCCTCGCCGGCGAGATTCTCGCGGCTCACCACGCCGATCCGCGCAGGCGGGTTCACGGCGCTCATCGAGCGGCTGATGAGCAGCAGGCTCCCGTCGGGGTGGAGCGCGAGCATTCCCGGCGTCTCGATCGAGCGTCGCGCGAGCACGCGCCCCTCCCGATCGAACTTGACCACCGCGTTCTCGCCGATCAGCGAGACGTACCACGCCGAGCCGTCCGCCTCCACCACGATGTGGTGCGGTCTGGCGTTCGGCGAGAAACCCAGCGTCGTGAGATCGATCGTGCGGCGCAGCTCGTGCGTCCGCATGTCCACGACGGCGATCTTCGCCTCGTCCTGGATGGCGACGTACAACCACTCGGCCGCGCCCGCGGCCGGCCGCGGTGCCTGCCCCAGTCCGCGTGGCGCGCAGGCCCCGGTCAGCCCGGCCAGAAGCGCGAGCGCGGCGCCGGCGAACCGGCACCGCCACTGCATCACGGCATGCACCGCATCACCTGCCTGCTCGATGCGTCACGGAAGTCCCTCGGCGGCAGCCTAGAACACCACTGAGCTCTCCCGCTTCTTCACCAGGAAGAGCCCCTCGCCAATGCTCGAGACGGCGATCGTCCCGCTCTTGAAGTAGGGATAGTTGCTCCACGACCCGGAGAAGCCCGTCTGATCATCATCGGCATACGGCGCCGTGTCGAACCAGCCGACCTCCTTCGGGTTTGCCGGATCGCTGATGTCGAGGATCCGCAGCCCGCTCGTGTAGTTGGACTGGTAGACGAGACTGCCCTTGACGTACAGGTTGTGATCGATGGAGCCGGCGGTGCCGAGATGCTCCTTCACGAGTTTCGGATCGTCGAGGTCGGTTAGATCCCAGACGAGCGTGCGCGTCCGCGACACCAGACCCGATGCCTCGTCCCCCTCGTCGTTCATGTAGAAGAAGCGGTGATCGTCCGAGAGCCATCCCTGGTGCGTGTAGGACACGTTGGGGTAGCTCGCGCGGGAGATCGCCGACGGATTCTGCTTGTCCGTGACGTCGGCGATGCTGAGCGCCGTCTCGTTGGAGCCGAGGCAGATCTCCCGGCCCGCGTAGCGCTGGTCCGGCCCCTTGTACATGACGCACTGCGCGTCGTGCGAGTAGCCCGTGTTCGCGCGCCCGGTCTGCGCATCGGCGAAGCAGCCCACGAAGGCAGGGTTCTTCGGATCGCGGATGTCGATCATGTGCAGCCCGCCACCGCACGTCTCGCCGCCGGAGCTCGCACCGACCACGTACGCGAAACCGCTCTCTTCGTTGATGACGATGTTGTGCGCGCTGTTGATGCGCGTGTAGTGCGCCGTCGGCTCGAAGCGCACGGGTGCGTTGCGCACGTTCCGGAGCCGGGTCAGGTCGAAGACCTGCATGCCGTGGGCGCCGGCGCCGTCGGCCACGATGTACGCGTGGTTCTCGTGCACCTTGATGTCGCGCCACGAGGCCGGCCGCGAGTCCGGCGTCAACGGCAGCTCGCCGAGAAACACGGGATTCGTCGGGTCCGAGATGTCGACGAACGAGGTGCCGTCGATCCGCCCGACGAGCGCGTACTCCTTGCCCGACTGCGGATCGGTCCATCCCCAGATGTCGTTCAGCTCCACGCCGCGCCCGTCGATCGTGATCTTGCTGATCGGCACGAACGAGAGCAGTTCCACCTCGCTGCACTTGAAGAGCCCGACCGAGCCCTCGGCGCTGCACTTCCGCTCCTCGCCCGTGAGCTCGGCGATCGCCTCGGGCGGGCTCTCGAGCATGCCGCGCTCGCGCCACTGCCCGCTGGCCTCGCGTTCGTAGACCACCACGGTGCCGGCACCATGGTCGGCACCGAGCGCGGCGACCGCGGCAATGTTCCCGCGCACCGCGACCTGCGCTCCGAACCCATCACGCAGCCCGTTCGTCGGTGCCGGATGCATGCGCGCACTGGCATACGCCTGCGCGCCGGCCGGCGAGAAGAGATAGGCGCCGCCGTTCGACTGCGCGCCGGGGGCTCCGACCCACAGCTCGTCCTCCGCGCCGGTCGCGAACGCCGAACCGAACCCGCCGCGCTGCGCGCCGTCCCACGCGACCAGGCGTGTCGC
>CAYLPM010000087.1:0-3708 GCA_964385525.1 uncultured Gemmatimonadaceae bacterium | reverse complement strand
GCGGGAGCTGTTCGCCGAACCACACCACATCCGGCCGCAGCGGCGCACCGCAACCCCCGCACGGCGGCGGTCCCGTCTCCACCTCTTCCCACTGCTCCACCACGACGTCCTCGGCCGAACAACGCGCCCGAAGAATGCTCCCGTGCAGCTCGACCACGTCTCCGCTTCCCGCGCGACGATGCAGACCGTCCACGTTCTGCGTTATCAGCGTCATCGATGGAACGAGGGTGGCGAGCCTTGCGAGCGCACGATGCCCGGCGTTCGGTTCGGCGCGCGCGACGAGCTCGCGCCGCCACCGGTACCATGCCCACACGAGCGCCGGATCACGATGAAACGCCTCCGGCGTCGCCAGGTCCTCCGCGCGGTACTGCGCCCAGAGTCCGGTGAGCGCATCGCGGAACGTCGGGATGCCACTCTCCGCGGAGATGCCGGCGCCCGTGAGCACCGCGATGCTCCTGGCCTCCCGCAGTCGCGCAAGCGTCTCGAGTGGGAGACCGGAGAACGCGTCATTGCGCATCAGGAGACGATCGAGGAGATCGCCGCGGCGAAGGGGATCCCGACCGCATCGCGCTTCGCGCCCTGACATACAGGTACACGCCGATCGAGAACGCGAGGAGACCTTCGATCGACCGCCCGGCGGTGAACAGGAGCACACCGCCGAGTGAGACCAGGGCGCTCACGGTGACTCCGACCAGCGCAGCCTGCCGCGTCGCCGGCGCGATCGCTCCGGTGCGCACCCACAGGAAGGCGCGCACGATCCGTCCGCCGTCGAGCGGATAGACCGGGAGCGCATTGATCACCGCGAGCAGCGCGTTGGCGAGCATGCCGAACGACAGCACGCTCGTCGCCTGCTCGGCGCCGGCGCGCGAGGTGACCTGGAAGACCGCGGCGCACGCGAGCGCGAGAATCATGTTGGACAGAGGGCCCGCCGCCGCCATCAACGCCTCGGCGCGCGGATTGGGAAGCATGCCAGCCATCTCGGTGCGCGCGCCGAGGAAGAGCAGGGTGATGCGCCGACTGCGCACTCCGAACCGCGCCGCGACCGCCGCGTGCGCTAGCTCGTGCAGCAGTACGGAGCCGAGCAACAGTACGACGCTCGCGAGTGCCATGCTCCAGTACGCGAACGCCGAGCGCTCCGGAAGGGCCGCGGGGAAGTACCGCAACGCCAGCGCGGCGGTCAATCCGAGGATCAGAACCGCCCAACCCAGCTCGGCGCGGACACGAAGCCCGCCCGTGGACGGTGCGTCGCTCACGTCCGGTCCGCGCCGCGCGTCAGTAGGTCGATGTGGTTTGGCGCCTCCGGAGCATCGCGTCCACGCTCCACACCCCCGCGCCGGCCACGAAGAGGTAGAGGAAGATGAAGCAGTACAGGACCGCCGGCTCGCCCCCGTTGAGCACGGGCCAGAAGCTCTGCGGATAATGCACCATGAAGTAGGCCACGGCCATCTCACCGGCGAGAATGAAGGCCACCGGCCGCGTGAACAGGCCGATGAGCACCATGAACCCGCCGAACACCTCGAGAATGCCAGCGACGCCCATCATGGACGCGAGCTCCACCGCCTGGCCGGGCTCCGAGGCCGGAAAGACGAACAGCTTCTGCGTCCCGTGCAGCATGTACACGAACGCCGAGACGATCCGGAGGACCGACAGCATCCGCTGCCGCCAGGTCTCGTTCATGGGGTCGAGCAGTCCCATTCGTGCCTCTCTGTAGTGTGGTGCCGTTAACTTTACGACGAACGGTGTCCGGGCGCGAATCCGGGCCTCGTACCCCATCGTAGTGATCGCAATGACATCACTCGCGCCATCAACCGAGTTTCTCGCGCTTCAGGCGATCGTTGCCGGCCGCTATTCGCTGGAGCGCGAGTTGGGGCGCGGCGGGATGGGCGTGGTGTTCCTCGCGCGGGATGTCGCGCTCGATCGACCGGTCGCGATCAAGCTCCTCCCGCAGACGCTCGCCGTGTCGCCGGCGCTTCGCGAGCGCTTCCTCCGCGAGGCGCGCACCGCGGCGCGGCTTTCGCACCCGCACATCGTCCCGATCCACGCCGTCGAGTCGCACGACGAGCTGGCGTTCTTCGTCATGGCCTACGTCGATGGCGAGACGCTCGGGGAGCGCATTCATCGCGACGGTCCCCTCCCGCTGCACGATGCGATGCGTATGATCCAGGAAGTGGCGTGGGCGCTCGATCACGCACATGCGCACGGCGTGGTGCATCGCGACGTGAAGCCGGACAACATTCTGATCGAGCGAGGCAGCGGACGTGCGCTGGTGAGCGACTTCGGCATCGCGCGGCTCGCGGAGCCGGGCGTCGAGCGCGCATCCGGCGATCAGGTCATGGGTACCCCGCGATGGATGAGCCCGGAGCAGGCGACCGGCGATGCCGTGGATGCGAGGAGCGACATCTACGCGCTCGGACTGACCGCGTTCTACGCGCTCTCCGGCCGGCACCCGTTCGAATCGAGCTCGCTCGTCGAGCTCCGCCAGCGCCAGCTCCTGGACGCCGCGCCGCGACTGGCCGTCGCGTGTCCCGGCGCGCCGCACGCGCTCGCCCTCGCCGTCGACCGTGCGCTGATGCTCGAACCGGGCGAGCGCTTCCAGTCGGCCGACGAGATGTCGGAGGCGCTGCGCACAGCGCGGGGCGCCGAGCCGGCCGTCGCAGTGCCGGTGCGGCGGTTCGTGGCGGACGCCGAGGCGGCCGGCGGCGAGATCGGCACCGCGATGACCGCCGGGGCCGTGTCGCTCACGATGTATCTCGGCGTGTTCAACCTGCTCGCCGGCGGCAGTGCTTTCCCGTTTCTCGATCTGTTCTCCGGGATCGCGTACTGGAGCGTGACCGGCGTCGCGGTCGGCCTCGCCGGCATTCGCCTCGGCCAGTTGATCGACCGGGCACGTCTGCTGCTGCGCAGCGGGTATGGATACGAGGCGGTCCGCCCGGCGATCGCCCAGGCAGAGCGTGAGCGGGCCGAGGACCAGCTGGTCGCATCGACGCAGCGTCGCGGCGCATGGCGGGAGACATGGATGCTCGGCGGGATCGGCACGGCCAAGACGGCGCTCGCCGTCTGGCTCTCGAACGCGGACGTGCCGGCGCTCCTGCAGATGCTGGGATTCGTGGGGACCGTCGCGATCCCGACGGTCACGGTGCGAAAGTTGTGGACCGAGGCACGTCGCGACCGACCCAGTGTCTGGAATCGACTGCTCGCGGGCAGCGCGGGCCGCTGGATGTTCCGGATCGCGAGACTGGGTCTCGGCGACCGCGTGCCGGCGCTCCCCGCCGCGGGCGAGCCGACGGCGCTCGTGGTCGGCCGCGCGGTGGACGAGCTCTTCGGGGCGCTACCGCGCGAGCAGCGTGAGCAACTCGGCGACGTACCGCGCGTGATCGAGCGGCTCGAGGCGGATGCCCTGGCCCTTCACGGTCGCACCGATGATCCGCGCGCGGCCGAGCGTCGTGCGACGGTCGTCGCGGCGCTCGAGACGCTGCGGCTCGACCTGCTGCGGCTGCACGCGGGCACGGGGACGCTCGACGACCTGACGGCGCATCTGGAAATGGCCCGCAGCGTTCGAGACGAGATTGGGGCGAGAGTCGAGGCGGCTCGAGAGCTGAGAATGCTGCTCGATGACCCACGGACGCCGGCGTGAGACGCAGGACCGGGTCGCACGGCGATCTCTCGTCGACCCGATGTTACAGAGCGGCAGATCGAAGCAGGGAGACT
>CAYLPM010000086.1:0-5772 GCA_964385525.1 uncultured Gemmatimonadaceae bacterium | reverse complement strand
TTCGTGCCGCGCGGCGCGGGGACGGGACTCTCGGGCGGCGCGCTAGCGGATGACGCGGTGCTCATCGGCCTGCATCGCCTCAAGCGAATCATCTCGATCGATCCCGACGCCAGGCTCGCGGTGGTCGAGCCGGGGGTCGTGAACATCGCGCTGACGCGGGCGGCGGCGCCGTTCGGGCTGCACTACGCGCCCGATCCCTCGAGCCAGGCGGCCTGCACGATCGGCGGCAACGACGCGGAGAACGCCGGCGGTCCGCACTGCCTCAAGTATGGAGTGACTCTCAACCACATCGCGGCGCTGACCGTCCTGCTCCCCGACGGGAGCACGGTGCCCCTCGGCGGCGCGGACGGTGAGCGCGAGGGCTACGACCTGCTCGGCGCCTTCGTCGGCTCCGAGGGGTGCTTCGGCATCGCGCTCGACATCACGGTGCGGCTCTCGCCGGACCCGCAGGCGGTGATCACGATGCTCGCGGACTTCACCTCCCTCGACGCGGCCGCGCGCGCCACCTCGGCGATCGTGGCGAGCGGGATCGTGCCGGCCGCGCTCGAGATGATGGATGGCGCGACCATCCGCGCCGTCGAGGCCTCCATTTACGCCGCCGGGTATCCGGCGGATGCGGCGGCGGTACTGCTCATCGAGCTGGATGGGCTCGAGGCCGGACTGGATGCGGATGCGCGGACGGTCGAGCGCCTGTGTCAGGCCGCCGGCGCGCGCGGGGTTCGCATCGCTCGCAACGAACGCGAGCGCGCCAAGCTGTGGCAGGGTCGCAAGAAGGCGTTCGGGGCGATGGGACGCATCAGTCCGCACCTCGTGGTCCAGGACGCGGTGGTGCCGCGGACGAAGCTGCCCGAGGTGCTGGCCGAGATTCATCGGATCGCCGAGCGCCACCGGGTGCACATCTGCAACGTGTTTCACGCCGGCGACGGCAACCTGCACCCGAACATCGGCTACGATGCCACGGATGCGGACGAGACGCGACGCGTGCACGACGCGATGGGCGAGATCATGAGCGTGTGCATCGATGCCGGCGGTACGATCACCGGCGAGCACGGCGTCGGGCTCGACAAGATCGATCACATGGAGCGGATCTTCTCGGGCGACTCGCTGGCGGCGATGTGCCGGGTCCGCGAGGCGTTCGACCCGGAGCGTCGCGCGAATCCCGGCAAGGTCGTGCCGGTACGGAGCTGCCGCGAGTGGCGCATGACGCCGGCCGCGCGACCGCGCGCGCGGGAACCGCTCGCATGACGGCCGTCTCGACGCCGGCTGGTCGCTTCGAGTCCGCGCCCGCGTGCGAGATCCGCGAGCAGGTGCGCACGTCGGTGAGGCGAGGCGCGCGCTGCCGGATCGTCGGCGGCGGCACCTGGCTCGACGCAGGGCGTCCCGTGCACGGGGAGACGAGGCTCGACGTGGGGTCGCACGCCGGGATCATCGAGTACGTGCCCGGCGATCTGACGCTGACCGCTCTCGCGGGAACCACGCTCGCGGAGCTGGAGCGCGCGACGAGCGCCGAGCGGCAGTGGCTGCCGCTCGATCCGTTCGGCAGCACCGCGGGCACGCTCGGCGCCACCATTGCCACCGCCTCGACCGGGCCGCTCGCGCACGGCCTGGGGGCTGTTCGCGACAACGTTCTTGGCATCGAGGTCGTGACGGGGCGCGGCGAGATCGTGCGCGCGGGCGGGCGCGTGGTGAAGAACGTCGCCGGCTTCGATCTCACCCGACTCATGGTCGGGGCCTGGGGGACGCTGGGCGCGATCACGGAGGTCTCCGTTCGCGTGTACGCGCGTCCCGAGGTGGATCGCACGCTCCTCGCGCCGCTGCCGGCGGACGCCGGCGCCCTCGAGGGGCTCCTCTCGGCGATCCGACACGCCCCACTCACCCCGCTCGCGCTGCAGCTCCTCGACGGCACGCTCGCACGGATGCTCGACCTCGGCGATGCGCCGTGCCTGCTCGCGCGCCTCGGGGGCAACGAGGACTCTATGCGCGCTCAGTACGCCATGCTCGCGCACGCGGTCACGACCGAGACCGGAGAGTCGAGCGCCGCGATCGCGGATGTGCCGCCGACCGTCTGGCACGCCCTACGGGAGTGCGAGCCGCCGGATGCAATCGTGCTCCGACTGGCCGCCTCGCCGACGATGCTGCCCTTCCTCTGGACGGGGGCGCTCGGTGCCGCGGCCACCGTCGGCGGAACGCTCGTCCATGCCTGGTGTGGGAGCGGAACGGTGCGCCTGGTGGTGCCCGCGGACGCAGGCGACGATCCGGCAATGGCCGCGTTCGTGCGCGCCCTCCCCGAGTCGCGGCGGATCGGTGAGCGCTTGCCACCCGCGCTCTGGGATCGCCTGGCGCCGAGCTCGGTGAACGATCCGCTGTCGCGCCGGGTGCGCGGGGCATTCGACCCGGATCTCCTCCTCAACCCCGGAATACTCGGAGAGGTGGTGGAGTGACCTCGCGCGACTTCGCGCCGGTGCCGCCCGCCTGCGCCATTCCCGGCACGCCGCTCGCGCACGCGGCGCCGGGGATCGACACGTGTGTGCACTGCGGGTTCTGCCTCCAATCGTGCCCGACGTACCTCGCGCTCGAGGATGAGAACGACTCGCCACGCGGTCGCATCCTGCTCATGCGGGCGCTGGTCGAGGGCACGCTCCCGCTCGACGACGAGTCCGTGCGGACGCACATCGACCGCTGTCTCGGCTGCCGCGCCTGCGAGACGGCGTGTCCGTCGGGCGTGCCGTACGGCCAGTTGCTCGAGGCGACGCGTGCCACGCTCGCGATGCGCCGCCCGCTCGCACTCGTCGCGCGCCTCATGCTGTGGGTGTTCGCGCGCCCCGGCCTGCTCGCCCTCGCGATGGCGGGCGCGCGCGCGGCACGCTGGACGCGCGTGAGCGCGCTGTTTTCGCGATTGCCCGGGCGGATCGGCTTCGCGTTCGCGATGCTCGAGTCCACCCGCCCGGTACTGCGCCGGCATCCCTACGGTCCGATCGCGCCCGCCATCCGCGAGCGCGTCGCGATGCTCGAAGGGTGCGTGATGCGCGGTCTGTACGCGGACACGAACCGCGCGACGCGGCGCACGCTCGTGGCGAACGGCTATCGTGTCACGTACGCCCCGGGGCAGCGGTGCTGCGGCGCGCTCCACGCGCATGCCGGCGACCTGGAGACGGCGCAGCGGCTCGCGCGCGCGAACATCGCCGCGTTCGAGCGGACGGGCGCGGAGCGGATCGCGGTCAACGCAGCCGGCTGCGGCGCAGCGATGAAGGAGTACGGGCACCTGCTCGCCGATGACCCGCTCTGGAGCGCGCGCGCGGCCGCCATGGCGGAGAAGGTGCGCGACGTGACCGAGCTCCTCGCGGTCGCCGGGCCCGCGACGGCGGGTGAGCTTCCGCTGCGCGTGACGTACGATGCCCCCTGCCATCTGCTGCATGCGCAGCGCGTGGTCCAGGCACCGCTGCGGGTGCTGGCGGCGATCCCCGGGCTCGAGGTCGTGCCGCTGGTCGACGCGGATCAGTGCTGCGGGAGCGCGGGGATCTACAACCTCATCGAGCCCGAGACCTCCGATGCGGTGCTCGCGCCGAAGCTCGCGAACATCCGGGCGACGCAGGCGTCGTGGGTGGCAACGGGCAACCCCGGGTGCCTGATGCAGATCGGCGCCGGGCTGCGACGCGCGGGCATGCGAGCGCGCGGCATTCATCCGGTCGATCTGCTCGATGCGGCGTACGGTTCCCGCAGACGGCGGTAGCGCGCAGTGATGGGACCGCGCTAGATATCGAGCATGCCCCAAGCCGTTCTGATCGAGCTCGAGGGCGTCGTGGTCGAGACGCGGGCGCTGCGCGCGGAGTCGCTGCGGCGCGGACTGGAGGCGATCGGCCTCCCCGACGGCGCCGAACCGGATGAGACGGAGCGCGATCTCGTCGCGCTGGTGGCCGAACGGGAGTTCGCGTCACGCGCCAGCGCGGGGTTGTCGCTGGTGGAGGGGGCGCGGGAATGCATCCTCGCCATGCACGCGCAGGCGCGGCTCGCCGTCGTCACCCGGGCGAGCCGTCGCGTGGCGGATCTCGTGCTCGAGTTGGCGGGGATCGCGGACGCCTTCGACTGCGTCGTGGCCGCCGAGGATGTGCGACTCCCCAAGCCGTCGCCCGAGGGACTGACGCTCGCGATCGCACGGCTCTCGCGCCGCCGGGTCGTCGATCGCGAGGCGTGTCTGGCTCTGGAGGATGACATCGACGGGATCCGCGCGGCGCGCGCGGCGGGCGTGCCGTGCATCGCCGTGGGGCCGATCACGGTGGATGAAGCGTTCGCGACCGGTGCGCACGCGTGGCTGCCTTCGCTGCGCAACCAGACGGTGCTGACGTTGACGGAGCTGCTGCAAAGCGGCGAGGAGAAGGCGCGATGACGCTCTCGCTGGTCCAGGATGGCGACGCGGTGCTGGGGGAGATCGCGGGCCATCCGATCATCCTGCGATACACCGATCCCGCCTCGGAGTACGGCGCCCTGCGCTCGGGCGCGATCGTGATCGACCGCAGCCATCGCGCCCGCACCCGGATCGAGGGAGCGAAAGCCGCCGAGCTCCTGACCGGGCTGGTGACGAACGATGTGCTCTCCCTGGTGCCCGGCCAGGGGCAGTACGCGGCGGCGCTCACGGCGAAGGGCAAGATCGTCGCCGATGTGCGCATCTTCGCGGAGGACGGTTCCCTGCTCATGGATGTGCCACCGCGCGCCGCGGCGGCCTGGTGGGAGATGGTGCGCAAGTTCATCAACCCGCGCGTCGCCCGGTACCGCGATGAATCCGCGACCATGCGCGCGCTCGGGATCTTCGGGGCCGACGCCCGGCGGATCGTCGCGGGCGCGACGGGGCTCACGGCGGAGGCACTCGGCGAGCTCGCGCCGCATCACCATC
This sequence comes from uncultured Gemmatimonadaceae bacterium, assembly GCA_964385525.1. Classification (GTDB taxonomy): domain Bacteria; phylum Gemmatimonadota; class Gemmatimonadetes; order Gemmatimonadales; family Gemmatimonadaceae; genus DATKCV01. The sequence goes on along the minus strand of CAYLPM010000086.1, from coordinate 884 downwards.
TGCGCGGCGAGGTCGCCGGCGCCGGCGCGCTCGTCGTTCGGTCGCCGGTACTGGGACTCGAGGGCTGGGAGATCTTCCTTCCGGCGGACCAGTTCGCGACCCTCTGGGCGCGCGCGCTGGTGGCGGGCGCGACGCCGATGGGGCTGGACGCGTGGGAGATCGCGCGCATCGAGGCCGGAACGCCGGAGTGGGGACTCGACATCGACGACTCGACGATCCCCCAGGAGGCCAACCTCGACGAGCTTCACGCGATATCGTACACGAAGGGCTGCTACGTCGGGCAGGAGACGGTCGCGCGCGTGCACTTCCGCGGTCACGTCAACCGTCATCTGCGCGGCCTGCGCTTCGTCGCCGAGTCGCCGCCTCCGGCGCGGGTGCAGCTCGCCGACGCCGCCGGCAAGGTCGTGGGCGATGTCCGCAGCTCGGCGATCTCGCCGCGCCTCGGCGGCGTTGCCCTCGGCATGGTGCGGCGGGAGGTCGAGATGGGGACGACGCTGCGCGCCGCGTGGGAGAACGGGCAGGCGCAACTCGACGTGGCGGCGGTGCCGTTCGCGCTGGAGTGATCGATGACCGCGACGTCGGCACCGCTCGGCCGTCGGTGCTCAGGCAAATTCAGCGGGCACTGATTCCGACCACTTCGACGTGTCGCGGTAGTGGAGCTTCCCTCATCGGTGTGGCATGTCCGCGAACCGCGGAGGTCAACCGACATTGAACCGCAGAGGACGCAGAGAAACGGCGAGGAACGCAGAGGACGGCACACCGGTCGGAGGTCTGCCGCGACGAGCCCGGAAGCCTGCTTTGGAAACGGCCCCAGGACGCAATGGCTTCCCGAGGTCGTTAATCAAATCATTTCGGGCTCGTGGCGGTCGGGAGCTCCTTCGGTG
>CAYLPM010000085.1:0-6807 GCA_964385525.1 uncultured Gemmatimonadaceae bacterium | reverse complement strand
TCTCCTCGACGCCGGCCACATTCACGACCCGCGATATCTATCGCGCGGCGAGGCGACGTACCAGAGGAACTGGGCTCGTGCGCGACCGGCATGCGACGAACGTTTGCGTTGCCTGTTGGCGCCGCGATCCACAAGTTGACGGCGAGGGCAGCCTTGTCCACGTCCAGAAACGCGTCCCGAACGGAGGCGAAACATGCAGCCATCCCGGTCGCAAACGCTCGTGCACGGCGCCATTGCCGGACTCCTCGCCGGGGCGATCGTCGCGCTCTGGTTCCTCGTTCTGGATGTCGCGACCGCGGAGGCATTCCGCACGCCGGTACTGCTCGCCAGCGCGCTCCTCGGTGCTGCCGCGGAGCCGTCGGTCCTGCTGCTGCTGTCGTACACCGTCATTCATTTCGCCGTGTTCCTCGCGCTCGGAGTCGGCGCCGCCGCCGCGCTGCGCGCCACCGGCATCGCGCCGGGGCTGTTGATCGGCGCGGTGTTCGGCATCGCGGTTCTCGACGGCGTGCACTACGGCGCGCTGCTGCTGACCGGGACGGGCGTGCTCGCCATTCTCCCGACCGGACACGTGCTCGCCGCGAACCTCGCCGGCGGCATGATGATGATGGCGTACTTGCATCGCGCGCTCGGCGCGGGAACTCCGCTCGGCGTTCGCAACGTGCGGCTCTGGCCGCTGCTCGAACGGGGGCTGATCACCGGTGCCATCGGCGCAGGCGCGGTCGCGATCTGGATGCTGGTCCTCGACCTCGTCGCCGGACGCGCTCTCTTCACGCCTGCCGCCCTCGGATCGGTCTTCTTCCTCGGCGCCGAGAGCTCTGCCGAAGTGCAGGTGACCTTCGCGGTCGTCGCCGCGTACACGGTGCTCCACCTGGCCGCGTTCGCGCTGGTCGGCATCGCCTTCGAATGGAGCGCGGAACGCGTCGAGCGCGCGCCGGGCATGTGGCTCGTCGCGCTTCTCACGCTGATCGTGCTCGAGGCGCTCTTTCTCGGTACCGCTGGCGTGGTCGGACTCTGGGTGCTGGATGCACTGGGGCTGATCGCGGTGGCGAGCGCGAACCTGGTCGCGATCGTGGCCATGGGGGCGTGGATCTGGAGGCGGCACCCTCGGCTTCACGCCGCGCTCGCCTCTGCCCTCGCGGCGACGTAGTCGGGTCCTCTCACCGGGCGCCCTGTCGTCCGATCACCGCCGCCGGATCTCGCCCGTCAGCTCGCACTCCACGGAGCCGGCGAGCTCGAGCGCGGTCACGGCCACGAGGCAGCGCGCTGCCGGCAGGGCGGTGGCCGCGACCAGCGAGTCGAGCTCGAGCGGGCCTCCTCCGAGCGCGTCCCAGACGACGCGCTCGTCGCCCTCGGGAACCACCCGCGGGCGTCGAGCCGCCGGCGTCACCCCCGCCAGCATCATCGCGTCCGCGACCGCGGCGATCACGATCGCGCCGTCACGCAGCAGGGCGTTGGAGCCGACGCTGGCCGGGGCGTCGATCGGACCGGGCACCGCGGCGACATCCCGCCCGAGCTCGAGCGCGTGCCGGGCCGTGATCAGCGCGCCGCTGAGTGCGCCCGCCTCGACGACGATCGTCACCTTCGCCAGCGCCGCGATCAGCCGATTCCGGCGCGGAAAACAGCCGCGCACCGCCCGGCTCCCCGGCGGTCGCTCGGAGAGAAGGAGCCCCCGATCCGCGATCTCGCCGTGCAGCGCACGGTGGCCGACGGGGTACGGCACGTCGACGCCGGTGCCAAGGACGGCCAGCGTCCGCCCCCCTTCGGCGAGGGCGGCGCGATGGGCGGTCGCATCGATGCCCCGCGCCAGCCCGCTCGCAATGCACACTCCCGCGCGAGCGAGCGCCGACGCCAGCTCACGCGTGATGCGCTCGCCGTACGGCGTCGCCCGGCGCGTGCCGACGATGGCGACGACCGGAGGGACGACCATTGAGAGGTCGCCGACCGTCCAGAGGGATGATGGCGGGTCGGGGAGGTCGCGTAGGCCGGCGGGATAGTCCGGGTGGGTCGGTCCCAGGCGACCGGGGGATGTCATTGGATCGATGAGCATGGCGTTGAGGGGGTCCGACTCCAGCTTCGCTCGATCCGGTTCCTACGGCAGTTCGGCGTTCGCCTCGCTCCGCTCCCGCTCCCTGCGCATGGCCAGCAGCCGCTCCCACCACGAGGCGAGCAGCGGATCGAGACCGCTGCGGGCGGCGGCGCTCACGGCGAACATGCCGAAGGCATCCGGGGCCGCGATCGGCGGGACGTAATCCTCGCCCATCAGGTCCATCTTCGTGAACACCACACAGTGCGGCTTCTCCGACAATTCCCGGGAGTACGCGCCCACCTCGGCGCGCAACCCATCGTATTCCGCCTGCCAGTCCATCGCGTCGATCGGAATCAGAAAGGCAAGGAGTCGCGTGCGCTCGATGTGCCGAAGGAACTGGAGTCCCAGCCCCTTGCCCTCGTGCGCGCCTTCGATGATACCGGGAATGTCGGCGACCACGAAGGTGCGATGATCGCTGAGCTGGACGACGCCGAGGTTGGGCGACAGGGTCGTGAACGGATAATCGGCGATCCTGGGGCGTGCGGCGGAGATCACCGAGAGGAGCGTGGACTTTCCAGCGTTCGGCTGCCCCACGAAGCCGACGTCGGCAATGAGCCGCAGCTCGAGCTCGAGCGTGCGTCGCTCGCCCTCTTCTCCCGGCTGCCACTCGCGTGGCGCCTGGTGCGTGGAGGTCGCGAAGAAGGCATTTCCCTTCCCGCCCCGCCCGCCCCGGGCGACGATGAACTCCTCGCCGCTCTCGAGCACCTCGCCGACGATCTCGCCCGAGTCCATGTCGCGCACGATCGTCCCCGGCGGCACCGGCAGAATCACGTCCGCGCCCGAGCGCCCCGTCTTGTTCGACCCCATTCCGTGCTCACCGCGCTCCGCCACCCAGCGGTCGCGGTAGGTGTAGTCGAGCAGCGTCGACATGTTGGCGTCGCCGCGCACGATGATGTCGCCTCCGCGCCCGCCGTCGCCGCCGTCGGGACCGCCCATGGGGACGCGGTGCTCCCGCCGGAAAGACGTCGCGCCGGAGCCGCCGGTTCCCGCTTCCACGCGAACGACGACCCGATCGATGAACACTACTGCCTCTCCACTTTCCGCCAGAGCTGGCGTGCCGAGCGGTAGGACTCCGGGTCCATGAGGTCCGAGATGGCGTCGAGGGTGTCGGAGACGGCCGCCGGGGCAGCGCCCACGTGCAGCGCCCCGTGCAGGTGCGAATGCAACTGCCGGCCCTGCCCCGCCGCAGCACATACCGCCACGATACACAGCTCACGCCTCGGCAAATCCAGTCCGTCGCGTCCGAGCACCTTCCCGTAGCCCTCCACGATCATCCAGGCATCCAGAGCCGGATGCAGGTCGCGGATGTTGTGTCGCAACCGACCATAGAACCTCCCGTACACCTGCGCGCACGTCACTTCGCCGCGCGCGCGCCATTCCGCGACCCGCTCCAGCTCCTCACCTTCGTCCCGTTCCGGTGCCGCGCGTCCGGAGATCCGCCTCCACTCGCGCGCCGCGTTCAGGGCGCGCGGGAAGCCCGCGAACAGGTATGACTGCAGAACCATCTCTTCCATCCACGCCAGAGGCACACGATTCCTCGCCTCCAGCAGTGCAGAGCGCATCGCGAGCTCGCTGCCGGTGGCGACGATCGCAGCCGCGCGGACGAGAAGTCGCGTCGGCTCGTCGAGCGTGCGCAAGATGGGCTCGGCGGGTCGTGTCGCCGTCATCGATTCGCCGGCGCCGGGAGCAGAGCGCCGCGGCTTCCCTGCGCCTGCGGTACCACGCCCATCACGCAACCGCCCGGACCTCCCCGACCGGCTCGCCGCGCGTATTGCGCACCGGGCGTCGGGTGAGCTCGGCCAGTCGGGGCGGGAGCGGTTCCGGCAGCACGCCGATGAGCTGGAGGACCCGCAGCACCGCGATGTACTGTGCGCGCTGCGAGCCGTCCTCGACCTTGAGCGCGATCCCGAGCCCCGCCTCTGGCACCATCAAGGAATGCACGCCCTCGGCGCCCACCTTTGCGATGACGCGGCCCGCGGTCTCCTCGATCAGGATCGAGTCGAAGCGATCGGTACCGCCGACGAGCAGTGGCCTCGTGGTGATGGCGTCCAGGATGCGGGCGGGAACCTCGTCGCCCCGGGCAGCCGCGACGCCCAATCGTGACCAGGCGAGTGCCATGTTGCGGAGCGGAAGACCGAAGACCACCGCGCCGCAGCCGTCGACGGCGCGCACCAGGCGGTCCTCGGGGACATCCGACCAGCGCGCGACTTCGGCGAGGATCGAGCGCTGCACGCGATGCTCGTCGCGCTCGTAACCGAACACGGGCCACGACGCCGTCTGGGCTCGAGCCAGCATCGCCGCGTGCTTGCCGGAGCAGTTGTTGTGCAGTCGGCTCAGACGGCACCCCGATTCGCGCAGGAGACGTGCGCCGCGAGCGGAAAGCGGCTCGTGCGGACCGCACGCGAGGTCTCCCTCCTCCAAGCCGATGCCGGCGAGCATTCCCTGCGCGATCGCGACGTGCTCCGGCTCGCCGCCGTGCGATCCGCAGGCGAGCGCGAGCTGGTCGTGTCCCCACTGCACGCGATCGAAGCCGCCCGAGGTCAGCAGCGGCATCACCTGGAACGGCTTCGCGCACGAGCGCCAGAAGGTCACCGTGTCCGGATCGCGTGCGCTGCCGGCCAGCGCGCCGTCGCGATCGACGATCGCCGCGTGGATGCGATGCCGCGACTCGGTCAGATGGCCGCGCGTGACTTCGACATCGAGGTCGTATGAGGCTGAGGACGGCATGAGGCTGAGTTTGATGTGCGGACTGTCCGGGGGACCGGCGACGCTGCCGAACGTCAGGACTCGTCAGCGGCAATCAGTAGCGCGTCGTGGCGGACAACGCACGAACGAAATCGGGCAACCGATGACGTGCGCCCAGGGACTCCCGGGACCTCTCGGCTGCGAAATCTAATCCGCCCGCTCGCGCGATGGCCGAATGGCGAGTACGACGCCGGCCACGATGATGAGGCCACCGATGAGCGTGCCGAGGGACGGCACTTCCTGGATGCCGGGAATCACGGCGGCGAGCAGTGTCGCGCCGACCGGTTCACCGAGCGTCGCGAGGGTGACGACGTACGCCGGCAGCCAGCGCAGCGCCCAGTTGAATCCCGTGTGGCCGAGCATCATCGGTCCGAGCGCGAGCGCGGCGAAGATCGCGAGCTCGCGTGGCGGCTGGACGAGGAACGGCGCACCGATCGCGAGCGCGATCAGGACGAGCGTGACCAGGCACGCCGAGTAGACGAGGCCGACGTACGGCCAGAGGTCGAGCATCTGCCGAAGGCGTCGGCCGGCGAGGTAGTAGAGCGCCGCGGTGACGGCGCCGACGAGGGCGAGCAGATCGCCCGTCAGCGCATCACGTCCGGCGACCGCCGCCACGTTCAGGTCACCGGCCACGAGCACGAACGCACCGGCGACGGCGATCGCGATGCCGATCCACTGCCGACGGTCGGGTGCCTCGCCGAGCCAGAGTGCCGAGAGGAGGGCGACGATCACCGGCTGAGTGTTGACGAGCACGACGGAGGCGGCGACGGTCGTGAGGCCGAGCGAGGTGTTCCACGACCAGAAATGGAGCGCGAGCATGGCGCCGGCGCCGAGCGCAATGCCGGTGTGGTGTCGCTTCAGCCGTGCCCATTGCCGCCACGTGCCGGTGATGAGGAGGATGGCCGCGATGATCACGAGCGCGAATCCCAGCCGCCAGATGGCGATGGCGATGGGGTGGGCGTCGGAGAGTCTGATGAGTGGCGCGGCGACGGAGATGCCCAGCACCGCGACGGCGACGACGATCCAGGGGCGGCGCTCGAGGGCTTTCATCGGGGCGGAGACTACGTTCGTCGTGCCGGGTGCGCCAGTGCGGTGTGTGCACCGGGGAACTGCTGGGGGCGCGCCGCCGCTGCGCGGCGGTGCGGACGCCGGCTGACGCCGGCGTGCACGGAGTGGCGCCGGTGAGGGGTTGAGTCTCCTGGCGCAAGGGACTGGAAAGGAAACTGGAATTGCTTCGCTTCCATCCAGGTGCGGGGAGGGGATGCGGAGTGAAATCGGATAGTGCTTTGTATTTGACTCGCGGGTCGAAGATGGGGGCATGACCGACGAACAGCGGGGACATGGGCGGCGGGCGCGGTATCCTCACGGCGACGTCACGGGCGCGGTCTTGAACGCGTTCTACCGGCTCCAGACCAGGCCCGGCTCGGGCTTTCTCGAGACCGTATACAAGAACGGTCTCACCCTGTTGCTGCGAGAGGCCGGCGTGGAGGTCGCGCGCGAAGTGCCCTACGACGTCATGCTTCACGGCCAGTCGATCGGCCACTATCGCGCCGATCTCGTGGTGAACTGGTGCGTCCTGGTGGAGGTCAAGACCGCCCGCCGGCTGGACCCGGCCCATGTCGCGCAGCTCCGCAACTATCTGCGCGCCTCCGGCATCGAAGTCGGCCTCCTCCTCAATTTCGGTGAACGCGCAGAGTTCCGGCGCCTGATCGTCACTCCTCCCCCTCGCGATCCCAGGGCGAAGTAGCCCGCCGACGGCGGCCCCCAGACAACGCCTCGGTCACTCTCCCCGACGCGACGCAGTTTCCAAATTCTTTCAGGTCCTTGCGCCAGGAGCCCAGCCCCCTCACCGGCGCCACTCCGTGTACGCCGGCGTCAGCCGGCGTCCGCACCGCCGCGCAGCGGCGGCGCGCCCCCAGCAGTTCCCCGGCGCACACGAGAAAATCAGAAGACGTCGATGAGCCCCCTGAAGAACC
>CAYLPM010000084.1:0-8437 GCA_964385525.1 uncultured Gemmatimonadaceae bacterium | reverse complement strand
CGGAAAGTTAGTTACCGCAATGACCTCCATCAACCCCTGCAGCCCCCGTCACGACTGGGGCAGAGACGCCGTCGACGCGTGACAAGCCGTTGCCCTGCACACGCTTTCGGATCGTCCAGCACGCGCCGCCGCACCAACGCCGCGCTGGCTCTCGCGCTCGCCGCCCTCTTCGGGACCGCGTGTTCCGGTCCTGCGCGCTCCTTCGGTCGGACACCCGCGGACGCCCGCACCAACGCTGACGGGCTCTTCAGTGCGCTCGCCCTGCGCTTCGGCCCGCACGAGCGCGACGAGGGCCTCCGCGCCGTTCGCCCGAAGCTGCTGAAGCACTTTCTGACTCCCGGCGCCATACACCGCGACGAGCTCATGTGGTCCTCGATCGAGGACTCCGCGAGAACCCTCGCCGTCGCGGGCGAGCTCGTCGAGGGGCGCTACATCCTCGCCAAGCGGCCCGCGGTCGGTCATCCGGCCTATCCCGGCGCGTCTCGACACATCATGGAGCTCAGCCACATCAGCAACGAGGTGTACGAGTGGGACGCGACCGACGAGGTGGCCGTCGGCGACGTCGGCGCACAGGAGTTGTTCGCCGTCTTCACCCGGACGCTCGCCGCCCTCGAGCACCGCAGTCCCGCCGCGATCCGCGCCGCCCTGCCGCTCATGCTCGGGCGCTCCGTCGACGCACTCGGCCGGCTCTACTCCATCGACTCGCTCGCCTCCACGCCGTTCGCTGACGGCTCGGCGGCGCTCGTGCTCGTTCTCCGCATGGAGCCCGATCGCATCCGCGACGAGTCGCCGAAGCTTGCCGAGTATCTGAAGAACTACTTCTCGAGCGCCCGCCACGAGATCACCATCGAAGATGATCGTTCGGCCGCCTGGGTCGACCTGCGGATCGACGGCGAGCGCCTGGAGCTGCAGTGGCGCTCGCGCGATGGCCGGCTGCAGCCGATCGAGGGTCCCGGCCGCCCGGCGCCGGATACGTTCCGCATTCGCATTTCGGCGTCGGTGAAGGCGCTGTTCTTCCGCGTCGGGGTGTCCGATCTCGTGGGCGACCTCCATGTCATCGACAACCCGCAGGCGCGCGGCTGGGAAGTCCGTTTCCGCGAGGAGCCCGACTGGCACCTCCCGCTCGCGAGCGAACACCTCCTCGGGGGGCCCTTGAGCCGGCCGTTCGAGGGCGAGGGGGCGCTGTTGCGCTACGTCGCACGCGATTACGCGCAGGCGCAGACGGTGCTCGCGCGCGACATCCGGATTCAGGTGCAGGAGAGCACGGCGCTACGCCTCCTCAACCGCATCAGCAACAAGATGGCGTCGGATTACGACGGTCAGGCCGAGGCGGAGCTCCTTCGCTTCACCGCCGAGGCGATCGAGGCACTGCACCGGGACGTGACGGCGTGGCTGCCGGCGGGCAGAGCGCTGGGCGAAGAGCCGGATGGCGGAAGCAGGTAGTGCGTGGTCCGGCACGGCAGAAGCAGGTAGTGCGTGGTTCCGGGAGGGCAGAAGCAAGTAGTGCGTAGTGTCGTATGCCGCGCGAAGGCGGACGGTACGCACTACGCACTACTCGCTGCTACTCGCTTTTACAGTTGGTCCCCCGCAGGATGCGCAACGAAGCCACCGGCCCGCTGCGCAATCCTCGCTACGACGTCACGCGATCCCGCGGGGGAACGCAGTCAGGCCCGTGCCCCTCGAAGGAGCCGAAGGACGAGGAGCAACAGGACGGCCCCGATGAACGCCACGAAGATCGTTCCCGCGAGCCCGCCGAACGGCGCCGCCCATCCCATCTCGGCGAACAGCCAGCCGCCGATGAACGCGCCGATGATCCCCACGACGATGTCGCCGATGATCCCGTAGCCGACCCCGCCCATCACGAACGAGGCGAGGAGACCGGCGATCAGGCCGACGATGATCCAGGCCAGGAATTCCATCGTTCCTCCCGAGACGTTGGACGACCCCGGGCAAGGCAACTCGTGTGCCCAACGGGACTGAGGCGCTGAATCCCGGGACCCGGGGACCGGCCGACGTTCGCTCGGCGCATCGACGGCTGTTGCGGTGGTCCGACGAAACAAACAGGCGAACGACCAGCAGCAGCGCCGTCTCCGGATGTGGATCGGGGCCCCATCCGCACGTGTGCGGACCGGGCCCCGACTAGGAACGCCGCAAATCACAACACGATCCGCGGCGCCTCAGATCCAGGCAAGTCTCACCGGGATCGTGCCACGCGCGCCGTCATTGGAACTCTCCGTCCTACCGATCGGCGGCGGGCAACAATCCACTGGCGAGATACATGCCAGTTTTTCTTCATCCGTCCATGGAGCTGAGGGGAATCGAACCCCTGACCTCTGCAGTGCGATTGCAGCGCTCTCCCAGCTGAGCTACAGCCCCATCGCACGAATGCGCGGGGCAGGAACGCCTCCCGTCGCACCCGGGAACGAAACAAGCCCCGGAACCAACCGCGGGGCCGTTCGTACGAGTCGGAATCTACCGACTTGACGGCCGAAGTCAAGTTGAGCACCGCCGCGTGCTTAGGCGATGACGCGCTCGCAGGAAGGACGGTCGTGTTGGCCGGAAGGTAACGCGCGTTAGCTTTCTCCCATGTTCTCCGATCTTCGGGCGGTCGACGTGCTGATCGCCGCCAAGCGCCTTCGCGGCGTCGTCGAGCGCACACCGTTGCGACACTCGCCCGCCCTGAGCCGGATCGCGGGTGGCGACGTCTTCCTCAAGCTCGAGTCCGAGCAGATCACCGGCTCGTTCAAGCTGCGCGGCGCGTTCAACGCGATCGCGGCGCTCCCCGCGGAGGTGCGCGAGCGCGGCGTCGCGGCCTCGTCGGCGGGCAACCACGGCCTTGGCGTCGCGTACTCGGCGCGGCACTTCGGCATTCCCGCCAGGATCTTCGTTCCGGCGACCGCCCCGCAGGTGAAGAAGCGCGGCATCGCGGAGCTCGGCGCGGAGGTCGATGACTCGGAGCCCGACTACGATGCGGCGATGGTCGCGGCGCGGGCATGGGCGCGCCAGCATGGTGCCATGTACATCAACCCGTGTCTCGGCGATACGCTGCTCGCGGGCCAAGGGACGGTCGCGCTGGAGATTCTCGAGGAGCTGCCCAACGCGCGGACCGTCGTGGTCTGTGTGGGCGGCGCCGGGCTGCTGGGCGGCATGGGCAGTCTGCTGCGACGCATCGCGCCTGAGATCCGCATCGTCGGCGTGCAGAGCATCAACACGGCGGCGATGGCGCGCTCTCTCACGGCGGGGCGGCTCGTGGAGATTCCGAGCGTGCCGACGCTCGCCGATGGTCTCGCCGGGCAGATCGACGAGGAAGCGCTGGACATCGGCCGGCACACGCTCGACGAGATGATCACGCTCGAGGAAGACGAGATCGGGGCGGCGATCGCGTGGCTGCATCAGGAGGAGGACGTGGTGGTGGAGGGATCGGGCGCAGTCGGCGTTGGCGCGCTGCTCCACCATCGGGTGCGGGAGCCGGGGGCTCCTCTCGCCGTGGTCGTGAGTGGAAGCAACATCGACCTGGAGCGACATCGGGCGGTGCTGGAACGACACGGCACCGCGGCGGACCGGAAGTAAAGAGCGCCAATCAGGGACCGCGGGCCGGGACCGCGCGCCGGACATCCGCGACCGGCGGCATCGGCGCCGCCGGTGCCTCCACTACCTCACCGGTCCCATTCTCCCATTCCGACGATCGCGGTTTCCGCCGGCGACGAGGCCCTCAGCGAGTCTCGTTGCCTCGGGAGATTTCGTCCCGCCCCTGCCGTTCGCCGGTGAGGCGATCGCGGTCGGCCGGTTCGCGTCCGCCGAGTCCCGAGTCCCGCTCGCGGGTCGCGCCGCCGTCCCCGATGCCGCGCTCGCGCTCGACCCCCGAGCGTCGCATCGTGTCGCGGCTCACAAGTTCCTCCGGGCGCGCGTCCGTCCGCTCGCTCGTCCGCTCGCCGCGATCGGAGCCACGCAACTGCGCGCGATTCTCGCCGCGGGCCTCGCCGCCCCGACGTCCGATCTCCGCCATGTGATCGCGGTTCCGGCTGACGACTTCCCCGCCCTTTCGTCCGGCACGCCGGGCCTCGTCGGAGTCGAACTCGTGGGCCGTTCCCTTGGCGTGCGCCGCCCTCCCGCCCTTGCTCGCGATTTCGCGTTGCCGTTGCGGGTCCATCGACGCAAATCCGCGCCGGCTCTTTCCCTCTCGCTCCGCCATCAATCCTCCAAAACCGTGTCGGGGTGAGATTGGTACTGCCGTTTCATCTCCCCAATCGGGGCCGCCAGTACTCGACTCGCACGTACCGGCCATCGTTGGCCGCAGGTTCCTGCACGCAACTCGCGGACCCGAAGCCCGGTTCCACGACGAGCGACCTCCGCGCACGGCGAACGTGCGCCGCGTTGCACGCGTTGCGTGAGTGGCGTCCGCATCACGCGGCCGTGGTCTCGCCGCCGAGCAGCGCGAGCACCTCGCCGGTGATGTAGCTGGAGTCCGTCTCCGACGCGAAGAAGACGAACGCCGGCGCGATCTCCTCCGGCTGCGCGGGGCGGCCGATGGGCTGCGCGTGTCCATGCTCGCCCGCCTGCTTCGCCGGCTTGTCCGCGACGTTGAGCGGCGTCCACACCGGTCCGGGCGCGACGGCGTTCACGCGGATCTTCCGCTCGACCAAGTTCTTCGCGAGCGACTTGGTGAACGCGTTGATCGCGCCCTTCGTCGAGGCGTAGTCCAGGAGCTGCTTGCTGCCCTGCAGCCCGGTGATCGAGCTGCAGTTCACGATCGCGCTCCCTGCGTCCAGGTGCGGCAGCGCTGCCTTGGCCATGTGGAAGTAGCCGTAGATGTTCGTGCGAAAGGTGCGGTCCCACTGCTCCTCGGAGAGATCCTCGAGGGACTCCTGATGCTGCTGAAATGCCGCGTTGTTCACCAGCACATCGAGTTGCCCCAGCTCCTTCACCGTTCGCTCGACCGCCTCGCGACAGAACCCGGGATCGCGGACGTCGCCCGGCAGCAGCAGACACCGCTGGCCCTCCGTCTCGACCGCCTGCCGCGTCTCGCGGGCGTCGCGCTCCTCCTCCTCGAGGTACACAATCGCGACGTCCGCCCCCTCGCGCGCGTAGAGCACCGCGACCGCCCGCCCGATGCCCGAGTCGCCGCCGGTGATCAGGGCGACCTTTCCCTCCAGCTTCCCCGATCCGCGATACTGCGGCGCCTCGTACCGCGGGCGCGGATCGAGCTTCGCCTCGAGCCCGGGCTTCTGCTGATGCTGTGCCGGAAACGGCGGCTCGGGGTGTGTCTCCTCGCGCCGGCGCACCTCGCGCCCTGCGCCCTTCTCCGTCGACGTCGACTTCGGTCGCCGCGGCTTCGCCTTCCGCGACTTCGTCTTTCGCGACGTCGTCCTCTGCGACTTCGTTCTCTGCTGCACCATGACATCCTCTCGACGCGGTCGGTCCTGCGCACTCGCGCGGTCGTGCGTTGGCTGGCAGAGATGCGGCAACATGTGGGCCGCTTTCGATTCGCGCAACACCCGGAAGACCGAGTACGGGCGAGCGGCGGCCGGGTCGTGGGTCGTCAGAATCGGAGATGGGAACGCCGGCCAGCCCCGGATATATTTCCGAGCCATGAGCCTCGCCCTCCGCTTCCTGGGGACCTCGGCCTCGCGGCCGACGGTCGAGCGCAACGTCACGGCCCTCGCGTTGATCCGCGAGGGCGAGACGATGCTGTTCGACTGCGGCGAGGGCACGCAGCGGCAGATGATGCGCTACGGTATCTCGTTCAACCTCGGGGACATTTTCTTCACCCACTGGCACGCGGATCACGTGCTCGGGGTGGTGGGGCTGATGCGGACGATGGGGCTGCAGGGCCGGACGGAGCGGCTGCGCCTCTGGGGGCCTCGGGGCGCAGCACGCATGCTGCGGCGGGCAGAGGGACTGGGCGTCGAGCGCCTCGGGTTCACCGTGGACATCGAGGAGCTCGAGCCCGGGCGCGAGATCCGGCGCCAGGAATACGCGATCGTCCCGTACGCCGTCGACCACCGCGGGCCGTCCCTCGGCTACGCGCTCGTGGAAGGCGAGCGGCGCGGGCGCTTCAATCCCGAGCTCGCGCGCCAGATGGGGATCCCCGAAGGGCCGCTCTGGGGACAGCTGCACCGAGGCACGACGGTGACGCTCCCCGACGGTCGAATCGTCGACCCCCGAGTGCTCGTCGGACCGACGCGTTCGGGGCGGCGGCTCGTCATGAGCGGCGATACGCGGCCCTGCGCGGCGACGATCGAGGTTGCGGAGGGCGCGGACGTGCTGGTGCACGAGGCGACGTTCGGCGATGAAGAGGCCACTCGTGCCGTCGAAACGGGACACTCGACGGCGCGTGAGGCGGCAATTGTCGCCCGAGCCGCCGGGGTGCGGCGCCTCGTGCTCACGCACTTTTCCGCCCGTTACTCGCGGGAGACAGCGGATCTCGAACGCGAGGCGAAGCAGGAGTTTCCGGGTGTCGTGCTGGCGAGGGATGGGATGGAAATCGACGTCCCGCACGCGGCGGACGTGATGGAGAGGGCGACGTAGCGGTCGCCTGCTCTACCCGCCGGCCGAGTCCCGAGGTACGTACCTAGGCGCCGTCGTCGACACCGGCATGGACCGTCGGAACAGCCGGACCAGGTCCGCATCGGAGAGCGACTTCAACACGTCCTTCGCCTCGAGCCGGGCCGTGACGCTGCGCGCCTCCGGACCGTGGGAGATGTACCAGTTGTACCGGTCGAGGCTCGCCGCCAGGCCATTCGGGTGGCGAAAGCGGACGATCGCGTTGCTCGCCCCGGGGTTCGAGACCTCCACGCCCCATCGCACGCCGTCGGCGGATTCGAACGCTCTCATTGGGCGAAGCGCGCGGCGCGGGTCATCAGCGGACCATGCTCGGGATGAGCGGCTGCCGGCCGGCAAAGCCCGCATCACGCGCATGCCAGAACTGCACGGACGACTCGCCGAGCTGCCAGCACAGATAGACGGGTCGCCCCTCGATCTCGCCCGGGAAGTCCACGAGCCCGGTCTCGAAGCCCTTGAACTCGATGCCGAGCTCGGTCAGCTCCTCGACGTAGCCGGCGATCTCCGCCGCGAGCTGCTGCACCTCGAACTGGATGCGCTCGGCCGCATCGCCCGGCCGATCGGCCCGCGCGCTGGCGGCGATCGACTCGAACTCGCGCACGCGCTCCTGCCAGCGCTGATACGTCGCCACGATGTCCTCGACGATCCGACGGACGAGCGGGAGCGTCCGGTTTGCTTCCTCGACGGAAAACTGCTTCATCACTTGCACGGGAGGAGGTCGGCGAGACGAGATGCATGGGGCGTGCGAGAAAATCGGTCATCGCGAGAATAAGTCAAGAACAGAAACACCGAATCACTTTTCGTATCGCGCTTCACATATCCACATTCGCCCGCCGTCACGCCCTCGCTTCCGCGTTGCGCTCCTCCAGCCTGACGCGCCGTCGTTCCTGCGCCGCGGCGTAGCGTCGCTTCTCGTCATCCGTCTCGGGGATGACCGGCGGCACGGGAATCGGGCGGCCGTTCCGGTCGACCGCGACGAAGGTCATGTAGCACGAGTTCGTGTGCCGGCGAGCCCCGGTGATCAGGTCCTCCGCTTCGACGCGGACGCCCACTTCGATCGAGGTGCGTCCGACGAAGTTGACGCTCGCGCGCATGATCACGAGGTCGCCAAGGTGGATCGGCTCCCGGAAATCGACCCGGTCGATCGACACGGTGACGCACGCGTTGCGTGCATGCCGGATGGCGGCCACCGCGGCCGTCCGATCCATCATCGAGAGAATCACGCCGCCGAAGACGTGGCCCAGATTGTTGGCGTGCTGAGGCATCATGATCTCGGACGCCTCGTGCTGACTCTCGCGGCAGGAACGGCCGGGCCCGGGCCGCGGTGGGGGCTTGCTCATCGCAACCGCGTGGCTGGCGTGGATCGCCTCGAAGCAGGCGCGAACGGCATGCGGGAAAGAGAGGGGAATTCTCCCGACGCGAACGTGAATCGCATCCGGACGGGCGAAGGGAATCGTCTGGAAGCAGACGTGAACCGCCTCGTGGCGGTCCACGGGAATGGTCCGGAAGCAGACGCGAGCCGCACTGCGCCCGGCAAGCGTTCGTGGCGGGCGATGCGGGTGCTCTCATCGTAGAGGGCAGCCTCGTCGAAGGCATCCGCGAGCGCCCGCCGCGTCGTCGAGTCGATCGCCGGCTCGTCGAGCCAGTCGATCCGGGAGATCGGTGTCGGCACTCTCGTGATGTCCCACTCGCGCACCGTGTCGCGCAACGCGAGTACGGCCGCGCCGGATCCGTTGGGGTACCGGGCGAGCACCGTGTACGATCCGCGACTCCACCGATCGACGAGCGGATCGTCGCCCGGCTCGGGAAGCGTCGCCCGGATCCGGTTCCACCACTCGGGCGTGCCGGCGCGGATCGGATCGAGCTCGATGGTCAT
>CAYLPM010000083.1:0-12531 GCA_964385525.1 uncultured Gemmatimonadaceae bacterium | reverse complement strand
GCGATGACGAGCGGCCCCTACTCCCGGCACGTGGATCTCGACCGCAAGCTTCCGGTCTACATCCTGTATCTCACGACGTACGCGCGGGACGGAGCGCTCTGGTTCGGGAACGACCTCTACGAGCGGGACCGCACGTTGACGGAGGCGATGGCCGAGGGGGCGATGCCGGATCCGGCGCTCCAGCGGGAGGTGCAGGCGCTGCACGACGCCGTGCCTCACTAGGCGGGCATTGCGCGGATGCATCGAGCCGTAACCCCGGCGTGCAGCTGCATCGCCTCACGCCAGAGGGAGCCCGACCCGCACGTGCCGGGCGGGTGATGTGGCGCTCGGCGGTCGCTCGGCGCAAGTTATCGCGTCCTTGCCCCCTCCTCCGCCTCCAAGCCCTGCATGACGAGCCCCTCGCCTCGGACGACTGCGCCGCTCTCCGCCGAGCGCGCCACGGAGTACTGGCACGCGAACGTCCGCTATCTCGCGATCCTGCTCGCGATCTGGTTCGCGATCTCCTTCGGCGCCGGGATCATCTTCGCCGATGCGCTGAACGCGGTGCGCATTCCGGGGACGGGCTTCACGCTCGGCTTCTGGTTCGCGCAGCAGGGGTCGATCTACGGCTTTCTGTTGCTCATCGTCGCGTACGTCGTGCTCATGAACCGGCTCGATCGACGGATGGGCGTCGATGAGGATTCGCTGCCACGGCGCCGCAGGTTCGCGTCCGTGCGTGATCGCACCGCGGCCGAGGGTGCCGAATGACCGTCCAGGCCTGGACCTTCACTCTCGTCGCGCTGTCGTTCTCCGTGTACATCGGTCTCGCCATATGGTCGCGGGCACTGTCCACCCGCGATTTCTACATCGCGGGCGGCGGGGTGTCCCCCGTCATGAACGGCATGGCGACCGCGGCGGACTGGATGTCGGCTGCGTCGTTCCTCTCGATGGCCGGACTGATCTCCTTCCTCGGCTACGACGGCTCCGTCTATCTAATGGGATGGACGGGCGGGTACGTGCTGCTCGCGCTGCTCCTCGCGCCGTACCTGCGCAAGTTCGGGAAGTACACCGTTCCCGATTTCATCGGCGACCGCTACTACTCGCAGACGGCGCGGCTCGTCGCCGTGGTCTGCGCGATCTTCGTCTCGTTCACGTACGTCGCCGGGCAGATGCGCGGCGTGGGGATCGTCTTCTCGCGCTTCCTCGAGGTGCAGGTCGAGTTCGGCGTACTGATCGGGATGGGGATCGTCTTCTCGTACGCGGTGCTCGGCGGCATGCGCGGGATCACGTACACCCAGGTGGCGCAGTACTGCGTGCTGATCTTCGCGTACATGGTGCCGGCGATCTTCCTGTCGATGATGATCGCGGGGACGCCGATCCCGCAGCTCGGCTTCGGCGGCGCCGACGTCGCGACGGGGGAGTTCCTGCTCGACCGGCTCAACGGGCTGCACGCGGACCTCGGCTTCGCGCCGTACACCGACGGGACGAAGTCCGTGATCGACGTGGCGGCGATCACCGCCGCGTTGATGGTGGGAACGGCCGGGCTCCCGCACGTCATCATCCGCTTCTATACGGTGCCGCGGGTCCGCGATGCGCGCACGTCGGCCGGGTGGGCACTGCTGTTCATTGCAGTGCTGTACACGACGGCGCCGGCGGTCGCGGTATTCGCGCGTACCAACCTGCTCGCGACCGTGTCGGACGAGCAGTACGCGAACATGCCGGAGTGGTTCCGGACGTGGGAGGGGACGGGGCTCATCCGGTTCACCGATGTGAACGGCGACGGCCTGATCCAGTACGTCGGTCCGCGGGCCGAGGACGCGAACGGCGGCGCGCTCGTGAACGAGCTCGAGATCGACCGCGACATCATCGTGCTCGCGAATCCGGAGATCGCCGGGCTGCCGGCGTGGGTGGTGGGACTGGTGGCCGCGGGCGGCCTGGCCGCCGCGCTCTCGACGGCGGCGGGATTGCTGCTCGTCGTGTCTTCGGCCATCAGCCACGATCTGCTGAAGCGTGCGCTGCGTCCAGGGATCAGCGAGCGCGGTGAGCTGCTGGCGGCGCGCGTATCGGCGGCGGTCGCAATCGTGATCGCCGGCTGGCTCGGCATCGATCCGCCCGGTTTCGTCGCGCAGGTGGTCGCGTTCGCGTTCGGCCTGGCCGCGGCGTCGTTCTTTCCCGCGATCCTGATGGGGATCTTCTGGCGGCGCATGAACCGCGAGGGCGCGATCACCGGGATGGTCGTCGGGCTCCTCTTCACCGCCGCCTACATCGTCTACTTCAACTACGTCGCGCCCGAGCGCAACACCGCCGAGTACTGGCTGTTCGGGATTTCACCCGAAGGGATCGGCACGGTGGGCATGGCGCTCAACTTCCTCGTGGCGACGACGATCGTGCGCTTCGCCCCGCCGCCGCCCGCGGACGTGCGGCGGATCGTGGAGGACATCAGAATTCCGAGGGGCGCGGGGGAAGCGCACGAGATCCAGGCGTAGCGAGAGGGGCGAGGATCGAGGAGAACTGCAGGCAGACTCCCCGGATCTACATGCTGCGTGCCGGAATGTCCGCGCACGCCACCACCTCACCGCCTGCGCCGCGCCGGAAGACGATCGCGTGCTGGCCGTTCGCGAGGCTGTCGATCGGTAGGTCGATGGTCGCGGTGTGATCGAGCATCGCACCGGGAGCCAGCGTGACGGTACCGGCCTCGGCGACCGAGGCGGACTGCGCGACCGTCGCACACGTGCCATGCACCACCTGGCCGGCGAACTCGCCCTCGGCGCCCATGACGTGCACGGCCAGCGCGACCGAGCCGTCCTGCGGGGTCAGCGTCCCCTGCCCGCTCAGACCGGAGTTGTTGTGGGCGGTCAGGCTGATGTCGACCGGCTGGGCGCCCGCGGCACCGCTTGCGGCGGTGTCACCGGTTGCGGAGTCGTCGGCCGCGGCGCAGGCGGAGAGCGTAACGACGGTGAAGGCGAACGAGGCGAGTGCGGAAAAGCGCATGAATCCTCCAGGAGGTGGTGCGGGATCGCGAACAGAGGTGCCATCGGGCCTCGGCGCGCGGGGTCCGGCGCACCGGAGGGGCGTGGTGGCATCGCGGTCGGCCAGACGTGCTCTACGTTCGCGCCGCCGGGCCGAACGTGCAATGGGCCCTGCAATCGATACGCGTCCCGTTGTGCTCGAGGTCGACGATCGCGCGCGGCGCACGCGAGCCCACGCTCAGTCGCGGCGGGCCAACCGGGCGGCCGCGGCCTCATCGATCAGCCAGAGCAGGGAACCCACCAGCGGGACGATCGCTCGCACCGGAAGCTCGCTCGGCGGGCGATCGCTCTCGAGGGCGTCGTGAACGCGCATCGCCTTGGAGGCGCCCGCGACGGTGATGAGCACCAGCCGCGACGCGTTCAACGCCGGCGGCGTGAGTGTGATTCGCCACTCCCCGCTGGCCTCCTGCAGGGCCGGCACCGTCCACCGTTCGTGCTCATCGATCGCCGCCGCGCCGGGGAAGAGCGAGGCCGTATGCCCATCCTCTCCCATCCCGAGGTGGTCGATGTCGAAGAGTGGCGCCGTGGGCGGTCCATGCGCGAGTCCGAACCGCTCGCGTAGCAGTCGCTCGTAGGCCGCCGCTCCAGTCGTCGGTTCATCCTCGCCCCGCATCCGATGTACCTGCTCCTCTCGCACCGACACGTGGGAGAGCAGGGCCTCTCGCGCCATTCCGTAGTTGCTGCGCGGATCATCCGGTGGCACGCACCGCTCGTCGCCCCAGTACACCTCGGCGCGCGACCAGTCCACCTCCCGCGAACGGTCGGGTGCCGCCAATCGCTCGTACACCGCGCGTGCCGTGTCCCCACCCGAGAGCGCGATCGTGAAAAGCCCGCGCGCCGCGACGGCCGCCTGCGCGGCGCGGACGATCGCGTCGGCCGCCGCACGCGACAGCTCGTCGGGGTTCGCGACGATCTCGACGCGTCTCGAATCCCCCTCCCGCGCGCTCACGCGGCGACCTCCTCCGGATGCTCGGCCGGGTCGTGCCATCCCCCGACCTCCATCGCGAGCGCCTGTGCTTCCGCCGGGCCCCATGTCCCCGGATCGTACTCGTGCGTCGGCGACGGGTCGCCGAGCACCGGCTCGATGACGCGCCACGCTTCCTCCACCGAGTCCTGGCGCGCGAACAGCGTCGCGTCGCCGCGCAACGCATCCCCGAGCAGGCGCTCGTAGGGACTCATCACGTCGCAGGCGTGTCGGTGCAGGAGCAACTCCTCGGGCACGCCGGTCATGGCCTCACCGGGCACCTTGCCGAGCGCGCCGAGCGCGGTGTCGACCTCCGGGCTCAGCCGGAAGCGAAGATGGTTGGCCGGCATCGCGCTCGCGTCGCCGAACACATCTTGCGCCGGTCGCTTGAGTGACACGAACACTTCGGTCGATGTCACGGGGAGGCACTTCCCGCTCCGGATCAGCAAGGGCACCCCGCGCCATCGCTCGCTGTCGATGCCGAGGCGCACGGCGGCGAACGTCTCGGCCCGCGAGTCCGCCGCGACGCCGGCCTCACGGCGGTAGCCGCGAAACTGTCCACGGACCACGTCGCGTGGGTCGAGCGGCCGCATCGCGCGCAGCACGGCCACCTTCGCATCGCGGATCGATTCGGCGTCGGGACCAACGGGCGCATCCATCGCCAGCAGCGTCGCGACCTGCAGCAGATGGTTCTGCACGACGTCGCGGATCGCGCCGACTTCCTCGTAGAATCGGCCACGCCCCTTCACGCCGAACGCCTCGGCCATGGTGATCTGGATGTCCTCGATGTACTCGCGGTTCCAGATCGGCTCGAAAAAGGCGTTCGCGAAGCGAAAGTACATCAGGTTGAGGACGGACTCCTTGCCGAGGAAATGATCGATGCGGAAGACCGAGTGCTCCGGCAGGTGCCGGTGCAGGATCTGGTTCAGCGCGCGCGCCGACGCGAGATCGCGGCCGAACGGCTTCTCGACGACCACCCGGGCATTCGTCGCCAGCCCAGCCTCCGCCATCCGCCCGACCACGGTCGCGAACAAGGACGGCGGGATCGCGAGGTACGCGAGCGGCCGCCGTGCGTCGCCGAGCGCGGTGCGCAGCCGTGGGTAGAGCGCGGGATCATCGTACTCACCGGACACGTAGTGCAGGTGCCGGCAAAGCCGATCGAAGCTCCCGGCGTCATATTCGCCCGCCTGCTCGATGCTCTCCCGCGCGCGGGCGCGGAGCTGCTCGTCGGTCCACGGCGAGCGCGCGACGCCGATTACCGGGATGTCGAGCACCCCGCGCCGCGTGAGCTCGTGGAGCGCCGGGAAGATCTTCTTGTAGGCGAGGTCGCCGGTGGCGCCGAAGAAGATCAGCGCGTCCGAGAGCAATGGCGGCCGGAATGACGGCATGTCGCTCACCGCGCCGCGGGCCGCTCGACGTGGCCGCCGAACTGGTGGCGCATCGCCGAGAGGACCTTGTTCGCGAACTCGCTCCCGTCGCGGGAGGCGAAGCGCTGGAAGAGCGCGGCGCTCAGGACGGGCGCGGGCACCCCCTCATCGATCGCCGCCATCAGGGTCCATCGGCCCTCGCCCGAATCGGCGACATGACCGGCATACCCGTCGAGCCGCGGATCCTCGAGTAGCGCGAGGGCCGTCAGATCGAGCAGCCACGAGCCGATCACGCTCCCGCGCCGCCACACTTCGGCAATGTCCCGGACATCGAGATCGTACTGGTAGTGCTCCGGCTCGCGCAGCGGTGTCGTCTCCGCATCCTTGGCGCGCGCCCGGGTGCCGGCATCGGCGTTGCGCAGAATGGCGAGCCCCTCGGCGTACGCGGCCATCAGCCCGTACTCGATCCCGTTGTGCACCATCTTGACGAAGTGACCCGCGCCGCTCGGTCCGCAGTGCAACCAACCCTGCTCGGCCGTTCCCCGATCGCGATCCACGTCGCGCCCCGGCGTGCGCGGCGCCGCCTTGAGCCCCGGGGCGAGCGCGGTGAAGACGGGCTCGAGTCGCAGGACGGCCTCCCGCTCGCCGCCGATCATCAGGCAGTAGCCGCGCTCCAGGCCCCACACGCCGCCGCTCGTGCCGACGTCGAGATAACGGATGCCAGGCGCACGCAACTCGGCCGCACGCCGGATGTCGTCGTGATAGCGCGAGTTGCCGCCGTCGATGATCGTGTCGCCGCGTGCCAGGCGCGGCGCGAGATCGCGAATCGTTTCATCCACCACGGCCGCCGGCACCATCAGCCACACCGCGCGGGGCGCCGCCAGACGAGCCACCATCTCGTCCAGCGTGGCCGCGCCGACCGCGCCGTCCCGCGCCAGCTCGTCGACCGCCGCCGGGTCCACATCCCACACCACGCACTCGTGCCCGGCACGCATGAGTCGCCGCACCATGTTGGCGCCCATCCGACCGAGGCCGATCATTCCGAGCTGCATCAGGTTCCTCCTTCCCGCCGCGTGCGCAGTACGTGCAAGGCGACGATCGCCGCCAGCAGGACGAATCCGGCCGCGTCGCTCCGCATTCCCGGATGTACGAGCAGCAACCCTGCGACCACCATGCCGGCGCGTTCGCCGAGGGCCGCGGAGCGATGAATCCATCCGCCGAAACCCGCCGCGAGCGCCGCGACACCGGCCGCCGCCGACAGTGATGTGCGAAGCACGTCGGCGACGGGCGCCTGGAGCAGGAGGCCCACACCGTCGGGAGAGATGGTGAATGCCAGCGGCACCAGGAACGCCGGGAGCGCGTACTTCCACGTCAGCATGGTCGTGCGCAGCGGATCGCCGCCGGTGATCGCCGCCGCCGCGAACGGCGACAGGGCCGTCGGGGGGCTGACCTCGGAGAGCACCGCGTAGTAGAACACGAACATGTGCGACGCGAACGCGGGGATGCCGACCTGCGTGAGCGCCGGGGCGATCATGACGGCGCCGATGATGTAGGAGGCCGTCACCGGGAGCGCGAGTCCGAGCACCCAGATCGCGAGCGCCGCGAGCACGACGGTCAGCACGACGCTCCCGCCCGCGGCGCCCACGATCAAGCCCGCCAGCCGCAGGCCCAGCCCCGTGAGTCCCACGACGCCGACGATGATCCCAGCCGCGGCCGTGACCGCGACGACGGGCAGCACGCCGCGGGCCCCGCGCTCGAGCGCCTCGAGGAGCCGCCGCGGACCGAGCGATGCCCCCTCCCCAACGAAGCTCAGCAGGATCGCCAGCAGCGTCGCCCAGAACACCGCGCGAAACGGCGTCATGCCCAGCACCATCAGCAGCGCGATCGTGATGAGCGACAGGAAATGGTGACCCGAGCGGCGCGTGAGCACCCACAGCCCCGGCGTGTCGAGCACCACCTCGCGGCCGCCAAGGCGCCGCGCATCCGCGCCGATCATCAGCAGCGCCGAGAGATAGTAGAGCAGCATCGGCACGGTCGCCATCACGAGCACCCGGAGATACGAGATCTGCAGGAATTCGGCGATGAGAAACGCCGCGGCGCCGAGCGTCGGCGGCGAGAGAATCGCCCCGATGCCGGCGGCCGAGAGAATGGCGCCGCCGGTCTCGGGCGAATAGCCGGCGCGCCGCAACAAGGGCCACGACACGGAGCCGAGCGTGACCGTGGTCGCCACGCCACTGCCGGAGACGGTGCCGAGCAGGAATCCGGCGACGGTCACGCTGCGTCCCGGCGCGGCCGGCGAGTGCGAGCGCCCCATCGCGGCCAGCGACCAGTCGATGAAGAATCGCCCGGCACCGGACCGTTCGAGCACCGCGCCGAAGATCGAGAAGAGGATGATGTACGTGGCCGCGACGTCGAGCGGAACGCCGAAGATGCCGTCGAGGGTCATGTACAGCGTGCCGACGAGCCGGTCGGGGTAGTAGCCGCGGTGCGCGATCGCGCCGAGCCCCACGAGCTCGAACAGAGGTCCCAGATACGCGTAGAGCATGAAGGACGCGACCGTCAGCGAGAGAATCCAACCCGCGGTGCGGCGCGTGGCCTCGAGCACCAGAAGGATCGTCGTGACGCCGAGCGCGAGATCGACCGCCGTCGGGGTCGCGGCGCGATAGGGGAACTCGACGCGATCGATGAGCGGCCACGCGAGCGCGACGACCGTGGCCAGCACCAGCGCCCAGTCGATCGCGCTCGGCCGGTCGCTCGGCGATTCGCGCCGCGCCGGAACGCGCAGAAACGTCAGGACGAGCGCGATGAGCAGGAAGCTCGTCCGGTAGACGTGCGCTTCGACGATCGCCACGACCCACCAGAGCGCGTAGAGCGAGAGCGCGATCGCGAGGGCGAACGCGACCGTCCCGGTGACGCCGTGAAGGCTGCGCGGCGCGCGCAGCACGTCGTCCATCTCGTCTCGTGCGATGCCGGGCGCGAGCCGTGCGCCGAGCGATGGATCGCTGCCCGGCGTGGTCAGGAGGGCCACGCGTCCTGCTCGTCGTAGTACCGAATGGCCCCGGGGTGAAAGGGCACGGGAGACCCGGTCACCGCGCGCTCGGGCGACAGCTCTCTGGCGATCGGGTGAATCGCGGCCAGCGCATCCGTGTGCTCGAACACCGCGCGCGTGATCTCGTATGCGAGCGCGTCGGCCATCGACGCATCGACGACCAGCACCGAAGGGCTGCCGACGGCCGGGATGTCGACGTCCTGCCCGGGATACGAGCCCGCAGGGATCGTGTAGAGCGGGTACTGCGCCGCCCCGAATCGCTCGTGCAGGGCGGGGAGGAGATCGCCGCTCGGCACGAGTCGCATCTCGCGGCCGAACGTACTGGCGAGCTCCACGAGCGCGGGTGCGGGCACGGCGCTCCCCATGAAGAACGCGTCGAGCTTGCCGTCGCGAAGTGCATCCACCGACTGCGCCGGTCCGAGTCGCTCGCGGCGGATGCCCGCGTCCGGATCGAGGCCGGCCGCGACCAGCATCTGGAGCGCGACATCCTCGGTGCCGGACCCGGGCGCGCCGGTGGAGACGACGCGCCCGCGGAGACCGGCGACGCTCGAGATCCCGTGGCGCGCGAGCGTGACGAGGTGCATTGGCTGGACGTAGAGCGTGGCGAGCGCGCGGACGGGAACGCGTCCGAACTCGCGGAACGCGCCGGTGCCCGCGTAGGCATCGCTCAGCGAGGAGCCCATCACGAACGCGAGGTCGGCTTGCCCCGCGCGCAGCAACTTCAGGTTGTCGACCGTGGCCGCCGTCACCTCGGCGGTCGCGTCGACGTTGGCGACGTGATCGGTAATGACCTTGGCGATGCCGCCGCCGAGGATGTAGTACGTGCCGCCGACCTGGCCGGTGGCGATCGAGATGCGCTGGCGGGCGCCGCGAGCGCGGGCGAACTCGCGGACGTCGCAGGCCGTGGCACCGGGCAGGGCGATGATCGCCGCGAGGCGCGCGAGGAACGCGCGGCGGCTCGTGCTCACTGCCGCGGTGCCGGCGGCTCCGTCTCCGCGACCTTTCTCGCTTCCTCCGCCTTCGCTTCGTCCTCGAGCGTCTTCAGCACCTCACGCCACCCGAAGGCCTTTCCGGTGCCGCGGACGTAGTAGTCCATCCACGCCATCTCGCTCATCGCCTTCGCGAGCTGATTCCGCGCGTCGGGGATCCCGTGGCTCCGCCCCGGATACATGAACAGCTCCGTGGGGACGCCGAGCTGCCGCAACGCCATGTGCAGCTCCACGGACTGCGGACTCGGCACGCGGGGATCGCCCTCGACGACGTGGATCATCGTCGGGGTCTTCGCGTTCCGGATGTACTTGAGCGGCGACTGGTCCCAGTACGCATCGAAGTCTTCGTACGGCAGCTTGCCGCCGAGATAGTGCTGGCGGTTCCGCTGCACGTCGCTCTGCGCGTACATCGAGATCCAGTTCGACGTGCCGGCACCAGAGCTCAGCGCCTTGAAGCGATCGGTCTGCACCAGGATCCAGTTCGACCAGTGTCCGCCGGCGCTCCAGCCGAGCGCGCCCATCCGCGTGCTGTCCACGAGGCCCTGCGCGATCAGGTGATCGACGCCGGCCATGATGTCCTCGTAGCCCTTCTGGAAGTAGTTGCCGACGATGTCGGTCTTGTGCTTCTCGCCGTAGTTCGTCGAGCCGCGATAGTTCGGCTTGAGCACCATGTAGCCCGCGCCGGCGTACACCTGCGAGCCGTATCCGCCGTTGAACCGGAGCACGTCGGCCGACGCCGGCCCTCCGTGAATCGCGACGATCAGCGGGTACCGCCGGCCGGGCTGGTAGCCGACGGGCTTGACCAGCACTCCTCCGACCATCCGTCCATCCAGCGAGCGCCAGCTGATCTCCTCTTCCTCGCCGAGCGCGAAGCCGCGCACCTGCGGGTTCGCATCGGTGAGCTGCACCCACGCACGGCGGTTCGCGACCTGCGCGACTGACGGAACCGTGAAGAGGTTCGGTGGCGTCGTCGGATCCGAGTAGTTGATGAGGATGCGGCCGCTCGCCTCGTCGCGGGTCACCGAGACCGTGGCCTGCCCGGTCGTCACCTGCCGCACGGCACCCGTCGCGACATCGAGCGCCATGAGCTGGTTGGTCGCCCGAATGCCCTCGTCGAACCAGATCGTGCGTGCATCGTTCGACCAGAACCCGATCGTCACGTCCCCGTCGAAGCTCGTGCCCAGCTTCCGGAACGCGCCGCCGCGGTCGTCGAGGCGCCGCACGTAGACCCGACGGTTCGTCATGCTGTACCGCTCGAGATCATCGGGCGCCGAGAACGCGACCCACTGCCCATCGGGGGAGAAGCTCGGCCCGCTCTCTCCGACTTCGGCATTGTGCGTCAGTCGCTCGATCTGCCCGGATGCGACCTCGAGCAGAAAGAGATCGCCGTGGATCCCCGACTCCGTGACCGTGCGCTTGTACCGGTCGGCGGCGATGCCGCGGAAGCCGATCCACCGCGCGTCCTTCGAGACCGAGAACCCCGTAACGGTGATCGAGGTGTCGCGCGTCAGCCGGGTGGCTCGCTTCGTCTGCGGATCGAGCGCCCAGAGGCTCGAGAGCGGCGTCGCCATGTTCCGGATCTCGACCGTGAAGCGCTTCTCGCGGCGTGCCTTCTCGTCGGCGTCGATCGTATCGGCGGTGATGAAGTAGATCCGCTTCGAGTCGGGTGCCCACTCCCACTGGCCAACGCCGGTGGCGTGCGTCGAGATCTGCTCCGGCGTCGCCGAGTCGAGGCCGGCGACCGGCAGGCGCCACAGCTGCTGCTCATCCGACTTCCCGCTGCGGTAGACGAGCGACGTGCCGTCAGGGCTGAGCTCGAAGTTCGTCACGCCCTCTTTCGCGTCCGTGATGCGCCGCGCCTCGCCGCCATCCGGCCGCATGAGATAGATCTGATCCTGCCCGGAGGCGCTGGCGGGTGCATCGCGGTCGGACGAGAACAGAAAGAACGAGCCATCCGGCGCCCACGTCGGTGCGCCCTCGTTCTTTTCCTTCGTGAACGTCATCTGCCTCGTCGAGGGCAGGCCGCTCTCCGTCGACACGAGCCAGATGTCCGATTGCCGGCGAGCCTCCTGCCAGTCCGGTGTCGACACGGTGTACAGCATCCAGCGTCCGTCCGGACTCGGTGCCGCCGAGCCAGCGGAGCGCATGCGCTGCATGTCGACGAACGTCATTGGCCGACGTCCGGATTCGACCGGCGTCTGCGCATCGGGAGCGGACGCGGGTGCGAGCGCGAGAGTACTCACGAACGCGACGACGACCGGCGCGACCGGACGTCGCCCGGCGTGGGCGCGGAAGGCAGGCATGGGGATCTCCGTGGTGATGGTCCGCTGGACGAACCGGGCACCGTGATGCCCGGCCCTTCAATCTCCGCCCCGCGTCCATCGGGCGCCAGTCGCCGCGGCGCGACGGCGACTACGTTTCCGCATTGTCGAGTCCGTGCGGCTCGATGTCACCCGTGACGACAGCTCCCGTGCGCGAGCTCACCATACCGGCGATCGACGGCTTTCCGCTCGCCGCATGCCTGTTCGGCGACGACTCCGCGGAGTCGATCGTGCTCATTGCTCCGGCCACGGGTGTGCGCCAGCGGCTGTATCGTGCCTACGCCGGGTTCCTCGCCGCCCGCGGCCACCGCGTGGTCACGTGGGACTGGCGCGGGACCGGTCGGAGCCGGCCGCCCTCGCTGCGGGGCTTCGAGGCCACGATGCTTGATTGGGGCGAGCGGGATCTCGGCGGGGTGATCGCGTGGACGAGCGAGCAACGTGGCGCGGCTCGGCTCGCCGTCGTCGGGCACAGCTTCGGCGGCCAGGCGCTCGGCCTCGCACCGAACGCCGGGCAAATCGCGCGCGCGGTGACGATCGCGTCGCAGAGTGGCTACTTCGGCCACTGGCCCCTGCGCTGGCAGCTCGCGTACGCGCCGCTGTGGCATCTCGTGGTACCGGCCGTGACGACGCTCGTCGGCTACTTTCCCTCGAACTGGTTCGGCCTCGGCGAGCCGCTGCCCCGCGGCGTGGCACTCCAGTGGGCCAAGTGGTGTCGTCGAACCGAGTACCTCGGGGACTACAGCGGACACCGGCGCTTCACGGCACCGCTGCTGGCCCTGAGCTTCACCGACGATCCCATCGCGTCGCTGGCGTCGGTCGAGGCTCTGCATGCG